>JBIJAP010000395.1:0-3621 GCA_044345715.1 Rubrivivax sp. | reverse complement strand
TTGCGCTGCACTTCGCGCATCACCACCCCGAGGATCGTGCGCTGGCGCTTGACGACCTTCTTCAGTCGCTTGAACTGCTTGGCATGGGCATAGCCGCCCGCCTTGCGCCTCAGTTCCTTGCCCTCGGCTGCGAAGGTCTGCTTCAAGGCCATGCCGGCGGCCTTGGCTGCCTTGACCACCTTGTAGCGCGCGATCTCCAGCAAGCGGCTGTCCACCGGGTGCGCAATGGCACCCTCCTGCACCGTGGAGTCCACGATCACGCGCTCCAGCTCCGCGGGCTTGATGGCCTTGATCTCCACGGCCGTCTGGATGGTGAACTTCAGCAACTGCTCCAGACCTTCTTCGCCGATGGCCGTGCGGAAGCGGCCGATCTGCGTGGCGTCGCAGGGCAGGCGAGGCTCGTAGTACTCCATCCCGCTGAAGAACTGCCAGACCACGTTCTCACTCCAGCGAGCCACCAGTTCTTCATCACTGAGGTTGAAGGAGTTCTTCAGGTACAGCAGGCTGGCCAACAGCCGAATGGGCAGGCGCGGTCGGCCACCGATGCCCACGCCACCACCGAACTCCACCGCGTGCTCACCCAGCATGTCCTGGGCTGTGACGGTGCCAGGCGTGCGCGCCTTGCGCTCAACGTGGGGAGCCAGCACTTGTTCGATCTGCGCCCACGGCAGCCGCCCTGTCAGCACCACCAGCGGGTGGCGAGGATCGACCATGCCGTCCAGGCGGGCGCGGAAGAAGTCCGGTGTGCTCATAGTCCGAATCTCTCAGGAATCAACTCACCAAACAACGGTTCTTGAGAGATTCCATGCACATCGTTTACGCCAAATCGCTTGCATTCATGCGGGTTCTCGGGGTTTTGCAGGGCCGACTGGCTAGGCCGCGATGACTCAAGCCTGGGGTGCCACGGCGCCCCAAGCCATGTCGAAGATCATTCTCTGCGCCGCGCCGAAGTCTGCGCCGTCCAGATGGGGCTTGCCCAGCAACAGCGAAAACTGGCGCGCGTGGTCGGCGTAGGCCTGCGTCATGGCCCAGATCATGAAGATCAGGTGCCGGAAGTCGGCGCGGCGAACGAGGCCCGAGCGCGCCCAGCGCTCGAAGGCCTGCACGTCGGCCTCGAGCACCGGCCGCACCTGTGTGGTGATGGCCTCGCTGTAGTGCGGTGCGCCGGCGATCACCTCCTTGGTGAACACGCGCGATCCATCGGGCCGCTCCTGTGAACTCCTGAGCTTGGCGGCGATGTACGCGGCCAGGCCGGCCTGCGGATCGCTGGCGCGCGCGAGTTCGCCCATGCCACCGAGCCAGTGCGACAGGACGTCGTCGAGCACGCGCCGGTACAGCAGCTCCTTGCTTGGGTAGTAGTACAGCAGCGCGTGCCGGCTCATGCCGAGTGCGGCGCCGATGCCTTCGAGCGTGGCGCCCTCGAGGCCGAAGCGGGCGAACTGCGCCTCGGCTTCGCGCAGGATGCTGCGCTCCTTGTCGAGGCGGCGGTCGCTGCGCGGCGGGTTGTCGAGCGGGCTGGTCACGTTCAAGGCCCGAGGCGGGTAAGTCCGGATGGGATGATTTTTACCACTTGGTGAGTATTCTGGCCCGGTTCTCGCTTCTGCGAAGACCGTGCCACCTGAAGCCAGGAGAACACCATGCCGGGGCGACGAACCCACGAGGCGATAGCGAGCGACATCGCCGCCGCCAAGCCGCCGTTGACGCCCGCGCAGGCGCTGGTGCAGGCCGAACGCTGCCATTACTGCCACGACGCGCCCTGTGTCACGGCTTGCCCGACGGGCATCGACATCCCGTCGTTCATCGCCCGCATCGCGCAGGGCAACCTTCGCGGGGCGGCCTCGGCCATCCTCGAGGCCAACCCGCTGGGCGGCATGTGCGCGCGGGTGTGCCCGACCGAGGTGCTCTGCGAAGACGCCTGCGTGCGCCACACGCTGGAAGACAAGCCGGTGGAGATCGGCCTGCTGCAACGGCACGCCACCGATGCGCTGTTCGCGAAGCCGGGAGCACCCCTCGTCACCCGCGCCGAGCGCAGCGGCCGCCGCGTGGCCGTGGTGGGTGCCGGCCCGGCCGGCCTGGCCTGCGCACACGGCCTGGCGCGGGCCGGGCACGACGTGGTGGTCTTCGAAGCCCGCGCCAAGGGCGGGGGGCTCAACGAGTACGGCATCGCCTCGTACAAGGCCACCGGCGACTTCGCGCAGGCCGAGCTCGACTGGCTGCTGTCGATCGGCGGCATCGAGCTGCGCACCGGTGTGGCGCTTGGCGACGCGATCACGCTGGAGAGCCTGCGTGCCGACTACGACGCCGTGTTCCTGGGGCTCGGGCTGGCCGGCGTCAACACGCTGGGCATTCCCAAGCCGGGCGACGACGCCGCCGCGGGCCTTGCCGATGCGGTGGACTTCATTGCCGAATTGCGGCAGGCGAGTGACCTGTCGGCGGTGCCCGTCGGCCGCCACGTGCTGGTGATCGGCGGCGGCATGACGGCAGTGGACGCCGCCGTGCAGTCGAAGCTGCTGGGTGCCGAGACGGTGACCATCGCCTACCGCCGCGGCGCCGAGGCCATGCCGGCTTCGGCGCACGAACAGGCCTGGGCGCAGACCCACGGCGTCTCGATCCGCCACTGGGCGGCGCCCGAGGCGGTGCTGGCCGCGGGCGGGCGCGTGACGGGCGTGCGTTTCGCGGCCACCCAGCTCGACGGCGGCAAGCTGGTGCACACCGGCGAGCACTTCGTGCTGCCCGCCGACCGGGTGCTGCGCGCGATCGGGCAGACCTTCGTCGCGGCACCCGTCGGCTCGCCCGTTCGGCTGGAGCAGGGCCGCATCGCCACAGACGACGAAGGCCGGACCAGCCTGCCCGGCGTGTGGGCGGGCGGCGACTGCCGCGCCGGCGGGCGCGATCTCACGGTCGAAGCGGTCGAGCACGGCAAGGTGGCTGCACGCTCGATCGACGCCGCGCTGCGGCAACCAGTCCCTGCACCGGAGCCCCGACATGGCTGACCTCCGCTCCACCTTCATCGGCATCCAGAGCCCCAACCCCTTCTGGCTGGCCAGCGCGCCGCCCACCGACAAGGCCTACAACGTGCACCGCGCCTTCGAGGCCGGCTGGGGCGGCGTGGTCTGGAAGACGCTGGGCGAGGACGGCCCGCCGATCGTCAACGTCAGCGGCCCGCGCTACGGTGCGCTGCGCGGCATTGACGGCCACGTGCTGGGCTTCAACAACATCGAGCTGATCACGGACCGGCCGCTGCAGGTGAACCTGGCCGAGATCCGCGAGATCAAGCGCCTGTGGCCCGACCGGGCACTCGTCGTCAGCCTGATGGTGCCTTGCGAAGAACGCGCCTGGAAGGCCATCCTGCCGATGGTCGAGGACACGGGCGCCGACGGCGTGGAGCTGAACTTCGGCTGCCCGCACGGCATGAGTGAGCGCGGCATGGGATCGGCCGTGGGGCAGGTGCCAGAGTACATCGAGATGGTCACCGCCTGGTCCAAGCAGGCGAGCAAGCTGCCGGTGATCGTCAAGCTCACGCCCAACATCACCGACATCCGCCACCCGGCGCGCGCCGCCAAGGCCGGCGGGGCCGACGCGGTGAGCCTGATCAACACCCTGAGCTCGATCATGGGCGTC
>JBIJAP010000042.1:0-13697 GCA_044345715.1 Rubrivivax sp. | reverse complement strand
CAGTGCGGCCGCGGGCTTGTTCTCGGTGCGCTTCAGGCGCGAGATTTCCACGCAGCAGGTGCATGCCTTCTGCAACGTGCTGCAACTCTTCAAGCTGGGCTTCAGCTGGGCCGGCCCGATGAGCCTGGTGGTGCCCTACGACCTGACGCAGTTGCGCCCGGGCGCCGCGGCCGACTTGAACGCCAACACCAACGCCGGCACCGAGCTCGTGCGCTTCTCGATGGGCCTGGAGTCGGCAGACGACCTGCAGGCCGATCTGGCCCAGGCGCTGCAGCTGCTGTCGACCTGAAACCCGGCACGAGACCGCACGGGCGCCTGGTCACGCGAGCCAACGCCGCTCAGCGCCGCGAGGCCTTCTGCAGCAAGGCCACAAGCTGGCGCTCGGCCGGGTGGAAGTTCGGGCTCTGGCCGAGCAAGGCCTGCAGTACGCCGATGGCCTCGTCGAGGCGCCCGGCATCTGCCTTCGCCAGCGCCTGGTCGTAGGCCTCCCAAGCGCGTGCCGGGTAGCTCAGGCCCGCGAGTCGGCCGCGCCCAAGGCGCGCGCCAGCCGGCGGTTGAGCGGCTGCACCTGCTGCGCCAAGGTGGCCAGTTCGCCCGTGAGCTGGTCTGAGACGAGCACGCGCGAGCTGGCGCAGTCGACCACCCGCAGATGCACCTGCGCCTGCTCGCCCAGCACGAAGAATCCGCCGAACACCAGGCGCGCGGCGCTGACGATGCTGCCCAGGCGCAGGTGCGAGTCGGCGTCGGCCACCTCGGACGCGGCCGGCAGCGCGCGCACGGCCCGGCGCTTCATTCCTCGCGGGCGCGGATGCGCTGGTTCTTGTCGAGCGCACCCAGGCGCTCGGCGATGCGGGCATAGGCCAGCTGCTCCTGCACTTCGGTGACGACGATCTGCGCGATGCGCGTGTCGCGGTGGCCGAGCACGCGGCCATTCAGCTCGATCAGCGCGCCGCGGCCTTTCCTAAGGCGGTGGCTGCCTCGAGCAACCTCCGTGTGAGGGAGCCGGCGGGCCCGCCGGGGTCCGCCACGCGATCAGCCGGCCTTGCCCGGCGACGACACCTTGTGGCGCATCAGCCGGCCTTTCTCGCGTTCCCAGTCCTTCTTGCGCTCGTCGTCGCGCTTGTCGTGCTGGGCCTTGCCCTTGGCCAGTGCGATCTGCGCTTTCACGAGGCCGCCCTTGAAGTGCAGGTTCAGCGGCACCAGCGTGAAGCCCTTCTGCTCGACCTTGCCGATCAGGCGCCGGATCTCCTGCTTGTGCATCAGCAGCTTCTTCGTGCGGTCGGGCTCGGGCAGCACGTGCGTGCTGGCGCTGCGCAGCGCGTTGATGCGGCAGCCGATGAGGTAGAGCTCGCCGTTGCGGATGTGCACGTAGCCGTCGGTCAGCTGCACCTGGCCGGCGCGGATGGCCTTGATCTCCCAGCCGGACAGCACCATGCCCGCCTCGAACTGCTCGTCGATGGCGTATTCGTGTCGGGCGCGGCGGTTCTCGGCAATTGCGGTCATGGATGCACAGGTGGGGGCGGGGGCCGCTCTCTACAATCGACCGATTCTCCATGAAGCACGTCCGCAAGTCCGTCCTGCTCTGGTACTCGCCGTCCGAGATGTACGAGCTGGTCATCGACGTCCGGCGCTACCCCGAGTTCCTGCCCTGGTGCGACCGCGCCGAGGTACTGCAGGCCCACGACGACGGCGTCACGGCCCGACTGGGCCTGCACTACATGGGCGTGCGGCACGCCTTCACCACGCGCAACGTGCAGCGGGCTTCCGAGAGTGTGTCGGTGCAGCTGGTCGACGGGCCCTTCTCGCGGCTCCAAGGCGAGTGGCTGTTCCGCCCGCTGGGCCGTGCTGGCAGCGAACAACCAGCCTGCAAGATCGAGTTCGATCTGCGATACGCCTTTTCGAGCGCCGCGCTCGAAATAGTGGTCAGCCCGGTGTTCGACCGCATTGCTGACACCTTTGTCGATTCCTTCGTGCGGCGGGCTGAAGACGTCTATGGCGCCCGCTGAGGTCGGCGGCGTGATGGTCGAGGTAGTGGTCGAGGTCGCGTACTCGCCCGGCCCGCGTCGTGTGGACCTTGTCCCGCTGACGCTGCCGATGGGCACCACGGTTGAAGCCGCAGTTGCGGCCAGCGGCCTGCTGGCGTGCCACGCCGTGCCAGCCGAGCCCGCGCCCGCGTTGGCGGTGTGGGGCCGGCTGGTGCCGGCCGACACGCCGCTGCGCATGCACGACCGCGTGGAGCTGTTGCGCCCGCTGCTCGTCGACCCGAAAGAGGCCCGCCGGCAGCGCTACCGCACCCAGGCCGAACGCCGGCCGGGTCGCGGCCGCGCCGCCCGCTGACGCCGGCTCAGCTTAAGTCAGCTCAGCGGCATTCGGAGGCGATCACCTCTCGCGCGCGCTGCGTCTCCTGGGCGCGGCCCTGGTCGTCGAGCACTTCGCGCTCGCCCTTGTCGTTGGTGCGCGCGATGCGCTGACCAGACTCGAGGGCGGTAAGCTGGTTGCGTGCCTGGCGGCAGTTCTCGGCGCGCCGGGTGGCGTTGCGTGCTTCCTCTGCTCGGGCCTTGGCGGCCTTCTCTTCGTCGGCCGCACGTTTGCGGGCCTGAACCTCACGCTCCAGGGCCGTCGGTGGCGCTGATGCCGCTGCTGTCGGCGTCGTGGCAGCGGTCGGCGCGGCGGCTGCCGCTGGCGCCGCGGCGCGCGCGGGCGGGTTGGGCTTCCTGAGGATGTCCTTTTCGGGCACTTCGCGCGGCGGGGGAAGGTCGCTCACGGTGATGCGGCCGTCCTTGTCGCGCCACTTCCACTGCGCCTGGGCCGGCAGGGCCGTGACGAGGGCAGCAAAGGCCACCAGAGCGGCCAGCAGCACCGGCAGGTTTCGGAAAGGGCGGTCGGCAATCAAGCGCATGGTGACGTCTCAGACAAGACGGGCGCCAGTGTACGGCGCCGCTCGCGGCCCGGCGCTGCCGCCGTTCCTATAATCCACTTTTGCGTCTGGAGCTCGTCTTCTCATGCGCCTACTCGGCAAAGCGCTCACCTTCGACGACGTGTTGTTGGTGCCGGCGTACTCCCAGGTGTTGCCCCGCGACACCAGCCTCGCGACCCGGCTCTCACGCAACATTGCGCTCAACCTGCCGCTGGTCTCTGCAGCGATGGACACCGTCACCGAAGCCCGCCTGGCGATCGCGATCGCCCAGGAAGGTGGTATCGGCATCGTCCACAAGAACCTGACGCCGCGGCAGCAGGCGGCCGAGGTGGCACGTGTGAAGCGCTACGAAAGCGGCCTGCTGCGCGACCCCATCACCGTGACGCCCGAAACCACCGTGCGCGAGGTGCTGGCCCTGCAGCGCCAGCATGGCTTCTCGGGCTTTCCGGTGCTCGAGGGCAAGTCGGTGGTCGGCATCGTCACCAACCGCGACTTGCGTTTCGAAGCCCGCCTCGACGCCCCGGTGCGCGAGGTCATGACGCCGCGCGAGCGCCTTGTGTCGGTGGACGAGCGCGCCAGCCTCGACGACGGCAAGGCGCTGATGCATAAGCACCGCCTGGAGCGCGTGCTGGTGCTGTCCGACGCGGGCGAGCTCCGCGGCCTGATGACGGTGAAGGACATCACCAAGCAGACCGACTTCCCCAACGCCGCGCGCGACCACCAAGGCAAGCTGCGCGTCGGCGCCGCCGTCGGCGTGGGCGACGGCACCGAAGAACGCGTCGAACTGCTGGTGAAGGCCGGCGTCGACGTGCTCGTGGTCGACACCGCGCACGGCCACAGCGCCGGCGTCATCGACCGCGTGCGCTGGGTCAAGCGCCACTACCCGCAGGTCGACGTCATCGGCGGCAACATCGCCACCGGCGAGGCCGCACTCGCGCTGGCCGAAGCCGGCGCCGATGCCGTGAAGGTGGGCATCGGGCCGGGCAGCATCTGCACCACCCGCATCGTCACCGGTGTGGGCGTACCGCAGATCATGGCCATCGATTCGGTGGCGCGCGCGCTGGCCGGCTCGGGCGTGCCGCTCATCGCCGATGGCGGCATCCGCTACTCGGGCGATCTGGCCAAGGCCATCGCGGCGGGCGCCGACAGCGTGATGATGGGCGGCGCCTTCGCCGGCACCGAAGAGGCGCCCGGCGAGGTGGTGCTCTACCAGGGCCGCAGCTACAAGAGCTACCGCGGCATGGGCTCCATCGGCGCCATGCAGAAGGGCTCGGCCGACCGCTACTTCCAGGAGGGCGACGGCGACGGCTCGGCCAGCACCGCCAGCGCCAAGCTGGTGCCCGAGGGCATCGAGGGCCAGGTGCCGTACAAGGGCTCGGTGGTCGGCGTCATCTTCCAGATGGCCGGCGGCCTGAAGGCATCGATGCACTACTGCGGCTGTGCCGGCATCGCCGAGATGCAGTCGAAGGCGCAGTTCGTCGAGATCACCAGCTCGGGCATCCGCGAAAGCCACGTGCACGACGTGCAGATCACCAAGGAAGCACCCAACTACCGTGCTGAATAGGGACGCGTCGGCGTCCACATCGCCACCGGCCGACAAGCCGGCGGCGATGCGCTTCATCATGCTCGTCGTGCTGCTCGACATGATGTCCATCGGGCTGATCGTGCCGGTGCTGCCGGCGTTGGTGGGCCGCTACACCGACGGCATCGACGCGCAGGCCGCGGCCTACAGCCTGGTGACCTTCTCGTTCGCGCTGGCCAGCTTCGTCAGTGCGCCCTTGCTGGGCGCGCTGTCCGACCGCTACGGCCGCCGGCCGGTGCTGCTGCTGGGCTTCTGCGGCCTGGCCATCAACTTCTTCTGGACAGCGGCCGCCACTTCGCTGTGGATGCTGGTGGCCTCGCGCGTGGTCGGTGGCGCCATGGCGGCCAACGCCGCGGTGGCCAATGCCTACGTCGCCGACATCACGCCGCCCGAGCAGCGCGCGCGCCGCTTCGGCCTGTTGGGCGCGATGTTTGGCCTGGGCTTCATCCTCGGGCCGGCGCTCGGCGGCATCCTGGGCGCCATCGACCTGCGGCTGCCGTTTGTCGTGGCCGGCGTGCTGACGCTGGTGAACCTGGTCTACGGCTACTTTGTGCTGCCGGAATCGCTGCCGGTGGAGCGGCGGCAGCCGGTGCAGCTGGCGCGCGCCAACCCCTTTGGGGCGCTGAAGGCGCTGGCGCGGCTCGAAGGCGTGGGCCTGCTGGTGGCGGTGCTGTGCGCAGGCTTCCTGGCGCAGTTCATCCTCTACACCACCTGGGTGCTCTACAACACCTTCCGCTTCGGCTGGGGGCCGGCCGAAAACGGCTGGTCGCTGTTTGCGGTGGGCGTGGTGTCGGCCGTGACGCAGGGCTTCCTGCTCGGACGGCTGCTCAAGCGCTGCACGCCGCAGCGCTTGGCGCTGCTGGGCATGGCGTCGTCGACGCTCGCCTTTGCCTTGTGGGGGCTGGCCACCGAGGGCTGGATGGTCTATGCGGTGATCGCGGTCAACGTGCTGGGTGGCGCGGTGGCGGCCTCGCTGCAGAGCGTGATCTCCAGCGCCGCCGGGGCCGACGAGCAGGGCCGCACCATGGGTGCCGTGAGCTCGCTTTCCAGCCTGATGGCCGTGATCGGCCCCTTGATCGGCCCGCCGCTGCTGGCGGTGGTGTCGCACCTGCCGCACAACGACTGGCGCGTGGGTGCGCCGCTGTTCGTTTGTGCCGCGCTGCAAGGCCTGGCGCTGCTGATGGCCTGGTGGCATTTCCGCACTCGCAACCGACTGCCAACCCCGGTGGCGGTGGAGAACCCATGAACCACGACAAGATCCTCATCCTCGACTTCGGCTCGCAGGTCACGCAGCTCATCGCGAGGCGCATCCGCGAGGCGCACGTCTACTGCGAGATCCATCCGAACGATGTCTCCGACGAGTTCATCCGGCAGTTCGCGCCCAAGGGCATCATTCTTTCGGGCAGCCACGCCAGCACCTACGAAGAGCAGGACCTGCGCGCGCCGCAGGCCGTGTGGGAGCGCGGCGTGCCGGTGCTGGGCATCTGCTACGGCATGTTCACGATGACGGTGCAGCAGGGCGGACAGGTCGAGGCCAGCAGCCACCGCGAGTTTGGCTACGCCGAGGTGCGCGCGCACGGCCACACGCGGCTGCTCGACGGCATCGAGGACTTCGCGACACCCGAAGGCCACGGCATGCTGAAGGTGTGGATGAGCCACGGTGACAAGGTCACGGCGCTGCCGCCGGGCTTCAAGCTGATGGCCAGCACACCGAGCTGCCCGATCGCCGGCATGGCCGACGAGGCGCGCGGCTACTACGGCGTGCAGTTCCACCCCGAGGTGACGCACACCGTGCAGGGCCGGGCCTTGCTCGAGCGCTTCGTGCTCGGCATCTGCGGCGCGCGCGGCGACTGGGTCATGCACGACCACATCGCCGAGGCCGTGGCCGCCATTCGCGCGCAGGTGGGCAGCGAAGAGGTCATCCTGGGCCTGAGCGGCGGCGTCGATTCGAGCGTGGCCGCGGCGCTGATCCACCGCGCCATCGGCAAGCAACTCACCTGCGTCTTCGTCGACCACGGCCTGCTGCGCCTGAACGAAGCGCAGATGGTGATGGAGATGTTCGTCGGCCGGCTGCACGCCAAGGTGGTGCATGTGGATGCGCGCGAGCAGTTCCTCGGCCACCTGAAGGGCGTCACCGACCCCGAGGCCAAGCGCAAGATCATCGGCCGCGAGTTCGTGGAAGTCTTCCAGGCCGAAGCGAAGAAGCTGCAGAACGCCAAGTGGCTGGCCCAGGGCACGATCTACCCCGACGTCATCGAAAGCGGCGGCGCCAAGACGAAGAAGGCGACCACGATCAAGAGCCACCACAACGTCGGCGGCCTGCCCGAGACGCTGGGCCTCAAGCTGCTGGAGCCGCTGCGCGACCTGTTCAAGGACGAGGTGCGCGAACTCGGCGTGGCGCTGCGCCTGCCGCCCGAGATGGTGTACCGCCACCCGTTCCCGGGCCCGGGCCTGGGCGTGCGCATCCTGGGCGAGGTCAAGCCCGAGTACGCGGCGCTGCTGCAACGCGCCGATGCCATCTTCATCGACGAGCTGCGCGCCTTCAAGGACGAGGCCACCGGCAAGAGCTGGTACGACCTGACAAGCCAGGCCTTCGCGGTGTTCCTGCCCGTCAAGAGCGTGGGCGTGATGGGCGATGGCCGCACCTACGACTACGTGGTGGCCCTGCGCGCCGTGCAGACCAGCGACTTCATGACCGCCGATTGGGCCGAGCTGCCGTATGCGCTGCTGAAGAAGGTGTCGGGCCGCATCATCAACGAGGTGCGCGGCATCAACCGCGTGGTCTACGACGTGAGCAGCAAGCCGCCGGCCACTATCGAGTGGGAGTGACGGGCGGCCGGGGGGCTCGGCATCTGGCGGTGATGCATCCCGTCGGGCGTGAAGAGCGCCTCAGCCGCGCGCCCGCGCCCGGGCCTTGGCCGCCTTCGGCCGCGTGAGGTTCTCGTACAGCGCCACGAACTCCAGCGTCAGCTTGTGCTTCGCATCCAGGTGGATGAGCGGGCGCGACAGCTCGTGTGACTCCTTCACCTTCACGCTGGCGCTGAGGCAGGGGTCCAGCACCGGCAGGCCTTCGTCGCGCAACTCCTGCACCGTGCGCTGCGGCAGGCTGGCACGAGGCTGGAACTGGTTCACCACGATGCCTTCCACGCGCAGGGCGGCGTTGTGGTCCGCCTGCAGTTCCTTCACCGTGTCGAGCAGGCCATACAGCGCGCGGCGGCTGAAGTCGTCGCAGTCGAACGGGATCAGGCAGCCCTCGGCCGCAATCAGCGCCGAGCGCGTGTAGAAGTTCAGCGCCGGGGGCGTATCGATCCACACCTCGTCGTACTGGCCCTCCAGCTCCAGCAGCGCGTCGCGCAGCTTGTAGATCTTGTAGCGGCTCTCGAGCTTGCCGTGCAGCTCGTCGAGCAGCGGGCCGCCGGGCATGAGATGTAGGTTCGGCCAGGGCGTGGCGACGATGAAGTCGCTCGTGGCCGGTGTGCGCAGGCTGAACTTCAGCGTGGTCTCGAAGAAGCCGGCGGCACCCGGCGCTTCGGCGTGCTCGGCATCGGCCGTGGCGCCCAGCAGGTAGCGCGTGCTGTTGCCTTGCGGGTCGAGGTCGATGAGCAGCGTGCGCCGGCCGGCGGCGGCCGCGATGGCGGCCAGGTTGCAGGTGATGGTGGACTTGCCCACGCCACCCATCTGAGCTGCACCAGCCGGGATTGTGCGCTGCAACAAAGCCGCCGCCTATGATCCCGTAATGACTTCTGCGATTGACGATTTCGACGCCGACCCTGAAGCCCCCATCCACGACGCCCGGCTGTGGCGCGACAACGGCTGGACGGCACGTGTCGTGAAGAACAACGACGACGACGGCTGGGCCGTCGAGATGACGCTGGCCGGCCACGCCGAGCCGGCGCTCGTCGGCCCCTGGACCATGGGGCGCGACAAGAAGAACCCCAAACCGCTGGACACCAGTGCCTTCAACACCCTGGTGAAGACCGCGCACGAGGTCGTGCGCCGCCACGAGCAGGCGCAGCACGCGCGGCTGCACAAGGAAGTGGGGCTGATGCTGGACTCGGGCCGCGTCACCGTGACGCTGGATGTGGTGCCCGACGAGGACGATCCGCATGCTTGGCTTGCGGCCACCGATGCCGACGGCGGCGAGCTCGGGCGGGTGCGTGTGTCGGCGAACTTCCGGCTGACCAGTGCCAGTGCACAGGCCTGGGTTGAAGGCGGCTGCGGCAAGCCGCGTTAGCGGGCCCGCAGCACGGCGGCGCCCGTGGCGCCGGAGGCCATGCCACCGCGCAGCGCGCCCAGTTGCTGGATGGTGCCGGTGCGCTCGTCGAACTGCGCCAGCCGCAGGTCGAGTGCGCCGTGGCGAGCGTGTTCTGCCACGGGCAGCCAGGGTGAGCCCAGGGCCGCCCATTGCGTGTTGCTCAGGCGCAGTTCACCGGTCAAGAAGACCTGCGGCGCCGATGCGGCGGTCTCGAAGGACGCCGCCACCGCGCAGCCCCCATCGGCCGGCCGGCACAGCCCGTGGGCCAGCGTCTGGTCGAAGCAGAGCAGGTCGCCGGGCGCCAGCGGCAGTCGCAGGCCGGCGTGCGGCATCACGAACTCGACATCGTCCACCGCCAGCGCCAGCAGCCAGAACAGGCAGCGCGGCCAGTGGCGCGCCACGTCGTTGTGGAAGCCCGCGCCGCAGGCGGTGAGGTAGTCGATGCGCGAGGCGACCACGCTGCGCCGGTAGCGGCCGGGCGTGCCGCCGAGCACGCCCATCGGCTGCAGCGCGGCGGCGATGTGGTCGGCCAGATCAGGCACCTCGGGCGCCGCCAAGGCCAGGTCGGCCCAGGTGGTGGCGGCGTAGTTCACGTCAGAGAAGCCACGCACCGGTGCCTGGGTCAGGCCCTGGGCCGCCAGGGTGGCTTGGGTAGCGGCGATCAGGAATCGGGTGCGCACCCGGTGCACCTGGCCCCAGGGTGCGCGCGCTTTGCCGGCGTGCCGGACCTCGTCGCTGCTGACGGCAAAGCTGCGAAACGGCGCCGGCACACGGAACTTGTCGGCCGCGATCAGCTCGTGCGTCTGCACCGCGCCGGCGCTGGGTTTCAGCAGCGGCCCGAACGCCGGCTGCGCGGTTGCAGCTTGTCGAGCTCGGCGAGCTGCTGTTTCAACAAAATGAGCAGCGTGCGCGCGTGTTCCACCGGCAGCAGCAGGCAGGTGGGGGTTTCGTTTTCGTCGCGCGCCGGGCGGGCCAGCACCAGCGCATCGATCGCCAGCGCGAACTGACCTTTGTCGTGCTT
Source organism: Rubrivivax sp. (assembly GCA_044345715.1). Taxonomy (GTDB): domain Bacteria; phylum Pseudomonadota; class Gammaproteobacteria; order Burkholderiales; family Burkholderiaceae_C; genus Rubrivivax. The sequence goes on along the minus strand of JBIJAP010000042.1, from coordinate 3,922 downwards.
GATGGACTTCAGGCGCTGCACTTCGATGTCGTAGGTCTTCACGCGGGGCTCTTCGTCGAATCTTCGTGGAAGGAGGGCAGAGCCGATTGTCGAGCTTCGGGAGCAGCAGCCATCGATGCGGCTGACACCGCCCGTGAGCGACAGCTTGCCGTTGCCGGCTTGGCCGGGCGCTGTGGGTCTTGAGGGCGCGCCCCCCCTCTCCAGAGGAGCACATCGTCGTGCCACGGCCTTGTCCAGGCACAGCAAGCTGGGCCAAGATCGGTTTACAAGCACTTTCCAAACAGGATCTCCCTGATGACCATCGATCTACGCCGGCTCTTGGCCGCCTTCTGCTTTCTGCTGGCCTTGATCGCAGGCCCTGCATGCGCCCAACCCCTGGCCGACCCCCGCATCGACTGGTTCTCTGCTGACAGCCTGCACTTCCGAGTGCACTACCGCGAAGGCCATCGTGCGCAGGCCGAGGCCGTGGCCCGCGCCGCCGAGGCCGTGTACCCCCGCGTGACAGCCGCGCTGCAATGGCAGCCTCGCACCCGCACCGAGATCGTGCTGTACAGCGAATTCGACGTCGCCAATGGCTTTGCCACGCCGCTGCCCTACAGCTACATGGGCGTGTTCCTCGCACCACCCGACGAGGGCGAGCTGCTGTCCAACAGCGCCTGGCTCGACCTGCTGTTGGTACACGAGTTCACCCACATCGTGCACCTCGACAAGGTGCGTGGGGCACCGAGCGTCCTGCAGGCGATTTTCGGCAACGTCCCGCAGTTCATCCCGAACCTGTTCCAGCCCTTGTGGGCCGTGGAAGGCCTGGCGGTGCTGGCCGAGAGCGAGCCGGCCAGCGGCAAGGGCCGCCTGAGGGGTCCGCAGTTCGAAGCCTGGCTGCGCGCCGAGCGCGCGCGTGGCTTCGTCTCGCTGCGCGAGATCAACTCCGACGGGCGGCGCCTGCCCTTGTCGAAGCAGTACCTGTACGGCGCCTACTTCATGGAGTACGTGCTGCGCACGCATGGCGACAAGGCCATCGGCAGCATGGTCGAGCAGTACAGCGGCAATCTCGTGCCGCGCCTGCACAGCGCGCCCAAGGCCGCCACCGGCAAGACGATGGACGCGCTTTGGGAGGCCTTCATCGCCGATCTGGCGCAGCAGGTCGACGCCCGCGCCGCGCCCATCAAAAGCCGGCCCGAGGCCGTGGGCCAGCCGCTGGGCGGCCCGCTGTTCAGCGTCGACAGTATCGCCGCGCTACCCGGCAAGCAGGGCTGGCTGGCGGTGGTGGGTGACGGGCTGAGCGGCACCCATCTCGTGCGCATCGGCCGCGACGGCGCCCGCGAGCGCGTGGTGCGCGTCAACCGCGGCACACGCGTCAGCGTCGCGGCCGACGGCGGCGTGTTGCTCGCCCAGCCCGACATCTGCAACCAGGTCTACTACGTCTACGACGTCTACCGACTCGATGGCCGCAAGCTGCAGCCGCTGAGCCAGTGCGCCCACCTGCGCCGCGCGGTGCAGGCCGGCGGCGCGGTGATGGCGCTGCAGCTGCAGAACGGCGCCACCCGGTTGGTGCAGCTGCAAGCTGACGGCACCGTGACCCCTCGCTTTACGCCGGCTGAAGGCAGCGAGCTGCTGGATCTGGCCGCCGCGCCCGACGGCCAGGCGCTGTACGGGGTGTTGCGCCAAGGCGGCGACTGGCGCGTGCTGGCCTTCGATCTGGCCCAGCCGCAGGCCACGCCCCGCACGGTGGTTCGGCACACCGCGCCGATCCAGTCGCTGCGCTGGGGCGGAGCGGGCCTGGAAATGGTGCTCGCCGAAGGCGGTGAATCCAACGTCTGGCGGCTGCAGGGCAGCGATCTTCAGCGGCTCACGCACAGCCACACCGCCGTGCTGATGCACGCGGGCAGCGCCGCCGACAGCCCGCTCGCCAGCGTGGTGGTGGCGCCTGAAGGCCTGCAGCTCACCAGCCTGGCGCAGCCGGCGGTGCTGCAGAGCAGAGCGGCACTCAGCACCGAGCCGGCCGCGCCGCCGGCCGTGGCCGCACCGGTCGGCACGGGATTGCAGGCCGAGCGGCCGTACTCGGCGCTGCGCTCCGTGTACCCGAGGTCGTGGTCCCCGGCCATCGTCTTCGACCGCGGGCTGTCGTCCTTCGGCGCCAGCACCTTCGGTGGCGACGCACTGGGCTGGCACCGCTATGTCGCGACGGCACTCGTGGAGACATCGCAGCGCGAACTCGTCGGCAGCCTGGAGTACCAGTTCGCCCAAAGCCATGGCCTGACTCTGCAGCGCGAGCTGATTGCGCGGGAGTGGATCACCTCGGGCTCTGGGGGGAGCAGCAACGAAGAGATCACGGTCTACGATCGCCGCACCAAGGCGCAGTGGCTCAGCACGTTTCCGTTCTCGCGTCTGGAGCGCGGCGTGGTGTTGGGCCTGGGTGCCGCAGCCGACTGGAGCGACCGGGTCGATCTGCGCGCCAACACGCGCACTCGCGGGCGCGACGAGCGCCTGCTGGCCGCACTGGTCGACGTCGACCTGAGCCGCGGCGACTGGTTCACCGAAGGCCCCAATCGTGGGGTGCAAGGCACGCTGCTGGTGGAGGGCTACAAGCCGCTGCAAGGCGGCGATGCGCGCCGCTACGACGGCACCGTGATGCGGCTGGATCTGCGCGGCTACCTGGGCATCGGCCGCACGGTGCTGGCTGCGCGCCTGACCGAGGTGCGGGCCCGCGGCCGCACCGAGCCGTTCCAGCTTGGGGGTGCGTCCGACGACCTGCTGCAGCTCGGCCCGGTGCTCAACGAGCGCCAGCTCTCGCTGCGCGGCTACGTCGGCGACGAGCCGTCGCTGTTGGGACAGAACGCCCGAGTGGCGACGCTGGAGCTGCGCGCACCGCTGGCCGACATCGACCGCCACGGCATGGTGCCGCCGCTGGGTATCAACCGGCTGTCGGCCGCCGTCTTCTACGACATCGGCGGCGCCTGGGGCGCGGGCCGCAGCGGGCCGGCGCAAACCCTGCGCGGTGTCGGCGTGGAGCTGTTGGCCGAGGTGAAGCTGCTGTACGTGCTGCCGCTGCAGCTGCGTCTGGGCGTGGCCCGGGCGCTGGACGGCCGCGAGGACACCCGGGGCTACCTGACGGCCGGCCGGGCGTTCTGATGCGAGCGGTTGCGTGCCCGGGCTGACGAGGGCCGCGCAGCGGCATACTGCCCGCATGAACACACCCGACACATCCTCGGTCTTGCTGGCGGCGCTGCGCGCGCTCGTGGTGAAGGAGGGCGTCATGCTCGGAGGCCTGAACGAGCCCCAGCGAGCGCTGGCGCTGGGCTTCGTCTGGGCCGGGCTGCCGCGCAGCACCCTGTCGGAGCGGGGCGTGAACGAGGCCCTCAAGGTCCAGCTGGCCGACGCGGCGCGCTTCATCGACACCGACCATGTCGAGCTGCGCCGCTGGCTCTGCGACACCGGCTGGCTGGCGCGTGATGGCTACGGGCGCGAGTACCAGCGCGTGGCCGTACCGGCGCTGCCGCAGGCGCTGGCCGACATCGGCGCGGCGCTGGAAGCGGCCTTCGACGGCGGCGCCGCGGCCTGGGCCGCGCAGCAGCGCCACGAGCGTGCGGCCGAGCGTGACGCCCGCCGCCGCGCCTTCGAGGCCCGAGACTCCGGAGCCCAAGCCTGAACCGCGGCGCACCCTTGGGTGACACCGCCTTCGACGAACACGCCATGCGCCTGGCGCTGGCGCAGGCCGAGGCCGCGCGCCAGGCCGGCGAGGTGCCGGTGGGCGCCGTGGTCGTGCGGCGCAGCGAAGCCGGCGTGGAGCTCGTGGCCAGCGGCCACAACCGCCCGATCACCACGCACGACCCGACGGCCCATGCCGAGATCGTGGCCCTGCGCGAGGCCGCGCGCCGGCTCGGCAACTACCGGCTGCCGGAGTGCGAGCTGTTCGTGACGCTCG
>JBIJAP010000394.1:0-3624 GCA_044345715.1 Rubrivivax sp. | reverse complement strand
CCAGCGCCTTGACGATGGCGGTGCCGCCCACGGCCAGCGAGCGGCTGCCGTAGGTGCCCATGCCGAAGAGGATCTTGCCGGTGTCGCCGTGCTCGATGGACACGTCTTCCATCGGGATGCCCAGGCGGTCGGCCACGACTTGCGCAAACGTGGTCTCGTGGCCCTGGCCGTGGCTGTGGCTGCCGGTGAACACCGTCACCTTGCCCGTGGGGTGCACGCGCACCTCGCCGGCTTCGAACAGGCCCGCACGCGCACCCAGCGCACCCGCCACGGAAGACGGCGCAATGCCGCAGGCCTCGATGTAGGCCGCATAGCCCAGGCCGCGCTTCATGCCCTTGGCCGCCGACGCTGCCTTGCGCGCCGCGAAGCCGGCTACATCAGCCAGCTCGATGGCGCGCGTCATCGTCGCGTTGTAGTCACCAATGTCATAAGTCAGGCCCACGGGCGTGGCATACGGGAACGTGGTGATGAAGTTGCGGCGGCGGATCTCGGCCGGGTCAATGCCCATCTCGTTGGCCGCTGTCTCGACGATGCGCTCCAGCAGGTAGGTGGCCTCCGGCCGGCCGGCGCCGCGGTAGGCATCCACCGGCGCGGTGTTGGTGAACACGGCCTGGATCTCGCACCAGATCTTCGGCGTCTTGTACTGGCCGGCCAGCAGCGTGGCGTGCAGGATGGTCGGGATGCAGCTCGCGAAGGTGGAGAGGTACGCGCCCATGTTGGCGGTGGTGTCGACCTTCAGGCCCAGGAAGTGGCCGTCCTTGTCGAGCGCCAGCTGCGCCGTCGACACGTGGTCACGGCCGTGGGCGTCGGAGAGAAACGCCTCACTGCGCTCGGCCACCCACTTGATCGGGCGGCGCAGTTGCTTGCTGGCCCACACCAGCGCGGTTTCTTCGCCGTACAGGTAGATCTTGCTGCCGAAGCCGCCGCCCACGTCAGGGGCGATGACACGCATCTTGTGCTCGGGAATGCCCAACACAAAGGCGCACATCAGCAGCCGTTCGACGTGCGGGTTCTGGTTGCTCACGTACAGCGTGTACTCGTCGGCGGCGCTGTTGTAGCTGGCGTTGGCGCAGCGCGGCTCCATCGCGTTGGGGATGAGCCGGTTGTTGCGGAAGCTCAGCGTCGTGACGTGTGCGGCGCCGGCCAGGGCGGCCGTGGTGCCGTCCTTGTCGCCGATGCCCCAGTGGTAGCAGAGGTTGCCCGGCGCCTCGTCGTGCACGTTCGATGCAATGGCGGTGGCCTTGGCGGTGTCGATGACGGGCGTGAGCACCTCGTACTCGACCTCGATCATGTCGCGCGCGGCCTGGGCCTGCGCCAGCGTCTCGGCGACGATGAGCGCCACGCGGTCGCCGACGTAGCGCACCTTGCCGTCGGCCAGCACCGGGTGCTTGGGCTCCTTCATCGGCGTGCCGTCGAGGTTGTTGATCAGCCAGCCGCAAGGCAGGCCGCCGACGCCCTTGAAGGGCTCGCCGTTGAAGATGGCCACGACGCCAGGCGCCTTGGCGGCGGCGCTGCTGTCGATGGACTTGATGCGCGCGTGCGCGTGCGGGCTGCGCAGGAAGACCCCGTGGGTCTGGCCGGGCAGGTTGATGTCGTCGGTGTACTGGCCGCGGCCGGTGAGGAAGCGGGTGTCCTCGCGGCGCTCGACCGATTGGCCGACAAATCCTTGGCGTGCGTTCATGGTGCGTTGCTCCTGGTCGCTTGCGGTGTCGGGGGCGGCTTCAGGCCGTGGCCTTCATGTCGGCGGCGCCCTTGATGACGGCCTTGACGATGTTGTGATAGCCCGTGCAGCGGCAGATGTTGCCCTCGAGCCCCTCGCGCACCTGGGCTTCGTTGTGGCAGCCGTGGTGCGTGGCCAGGTCGACGGCGCTCATCACCATGCCCGGGGTGCAGTAGCCGCACTGCAGGCCGTGGCAGGTCTTGAAGGCGGCCTGCATCGGGTGCAGCGTGCCGTCGGCCGATTCGAGGCCCTCGATCGTGGTGATGCTGGCGCCGGCCACCTGGTGGGCCAGCACGTTGCAGCTCTTGGCGGCACGGCCGTCGATGTGCACGGTGCAGGCACCGCACTGCGCGGTGTCGCAGCCGACGTGCGTGCCCGTGAGGCGCAGGTGCTCGCGGATGAACTCGACCAGCGAGGTCTCGGGCGGCACCTCGCGGGTGACGGACTTGCCGTTGACGGTCAGGGTGAGCGGCGTGCTCATGGGCGTCTCCTTTGTGGGTTCGAACGACGTGACGGCTGCGGCGCCTCTGGTGGGCGGCACTCGGCCATCGAACCGGTGGATGCTGGGCAAGCCGCGCGGCGGCGTCACGCTGGCAGATACCCTAGGTGCGGCGTCACGGTGCCGCCACAAGCGGCCACTGTTCCGAAATGGCACATCCCGATCGCACGAGCCCTCGGGACAACCCGGCCCAAAGCCCACTGTTGCCACGCCCAAGCGCCGACGCCGTGCGTTCCCTCGAAAGGGCACGCACGGCGTCGGGGCGGAGAAGCGGCAGAAACGCGGGTGGCGTCAGCGGAAACGCGACTGCTGCACCACGCGCAGGTCGCCGGGCAGCGAGGCGAGGTAATCGGCCATCTGCTTGAGCTCGGCGCGGGTGTACTGCTTGACCTGGCCGGCCATGATGGCGTTGGACCGGCCCACGTTCGGGTTGCGCTCGATGCCGTACGCGCGCAGCGCCACCAGCAGGTAGTCGGCGTGCTGGCCGGCGATCTTGGGGTAGGCGCCGTCGATGGGCTTGTTGAAGTTGGCGCCGTGGCAGGAGGCGCAGGCGCCCTTGGTCAGCAGGGCCTGCACGGCGGCGCTGGGCTGGCGCGCCGGGGTCTCGGCCACCGGCTTGATCATCGAGGCGCCGTCTTGTTCGTAATAGGCGCCGAGATCGGCCATTTCCTGCTCGGTCAGCATGCCGGCGATGGCGCGCATCGTGGGGTGCTTGCGATCGCCCTTGGCATAGGCCTGCAGCGACGCGACGATGTACTTGGCGTTCTGGCCCGAGATCATCGGCACCCGGTGGACCTCGGGGAAGCTGGACTGGTAGCCGCCGATGCCGTGGCAGCCGATGCACTGTGCCGCGCGCTGCTCGCCGCGTTTGACGTCCTGTGCCAGCGAAGGGGTGGCGACAGCGGCCAGGGCCAGCAGAAGGGAAGCGGCAAGCTTGAACATCACGGGCGTCGGGGGGTTGGTTGCTACGCGGTCGAATGGTCTGCGCGGCCCATAAGCGCGGGCGAGACAGCCATCGATTATAGGCCGCCGCCTATACTGGGAGGATGAGATTCCAAGGCTCCGAGCGCTACGTCGCCACCCCCGACCTGATGCTGGCCGTGAACGCGGCCCTGACGCTGAAACGGCCGCTGCTGATCAAGGGCGAGCCAGGCACCGGCAAGACCATGCTGGCCGAGGAAGTGGCCCAGTCCCTGGGGCTGCCGCTGCTGCAGTGGCACGTCAAGAGCACCACCAAGGCGCAGCAGGGCCTGTACGAGTACGACGCCGTCAGCCGCCTGCGCGACAGCCAACTGGCCGATGCGGAGAGCGTGGCCAAGGTGCGCGACATCCGCAACTACATCGTGCAGGGCGTGCTGTGGCAGGCCTTCACGACCGAGCAGCCCGTGGCGCTGCTGATCGACGA
>JBIJAP010000393.1:0-3629 GCA_044345715.1 Rubrivivax sp. | reverse complement strand
TCCTGTGCCTGGCCACTTCGGTGGCCGACCTGAAACAGCGCCTGGCGCGCATCGTCGTGGCCGAAACCCGCGGCCGCAAGCCGGTGACGGCGGCCGATCTCAAGGTGCACGGCGCGATGGCCGTGCTGCTGAAAGATGCGCTGGCGCCCAACCTCGTGCAGACGCTCGAGAACAACCTCGCGCTGCTGCATGGCGGGCCGTTTGCCAACATCGCGCACGGCTGCAACTCGGTGCTGGCCACGCGCACGGCCTTGCGGCTGGCGGACTACGTCGTCACCGAGGCCGGCTTCGGCGCCGACCTGGGTGCCGAGAAGTTCCTCGACATCAAGTGCCGCGTCACCGGCCTGCGCCCGGCTTGCGCGGTGGTGGTGGCCACGGTGCGCGCGCTCAAGTTCCACGGCGGCGTCGAGCTGGCCGACCTGGGCCGCGAAAACCTCGAGGCACTCGGCAAGGGCCTGGCCAACATCGAGCGCCACCTGCACAACCTGCGCGAGGTCTTCGGGCTGCCTGTGGTGGTGTCGATCAACCACTTCAAGACCGACACCGAGGCCGAGCACGCCCTGCTGCGCGAGCGCATCGGCGCCAGCGGCGTGCCGGTGCACAGCGCGCGCCACTGGGCCGAAGGCGGTGCCGGCGCCGCCGCGCTGGCGCACGAGGTGGTGCGACTGTGCGAACAGGCTTCGACGCTGCGCTTTGCCTACGACGACGAACTGCCGCTGTGGGAGAAGCTGCGCGCCGTGGCCACCCGCACCTATGGCGCCGCCGACATCAGCGCCCCGGCGGCCGTGAAGCGCCAGGTGCAGGCCTTGCAGGACGCCGGCCACGGCGAGCTGCCCGTGTGCGTGGCCAAGACGCAGTACAGCTTCTCCACCGACCCCACGCTGCGTGGCGCGCCCAGCGGCCATATCGTCGAGCTGCGCGAGGTGCGGCTGGCGGCCGGCGCGGGCTTCGTGGTGATGGTCTGCGGCGACATCATGACCATGCCCGGCCTGCCCAAGGTACCGGTGGCCGAGCGCATCGACCTCGACGACGACGGCCGCATCGTCGGCCTGAGCTGACACGGCTCGCGCCGCTGCTGGCATGGCGTACCACACCGAGCGGCTGTACCGCATCGAGGCCTTGATCCGCGCCCGCGGTTGCGTGAACTTCCAGACCTTGCTCGACGAGCTCGAGGTCTCGCGCGCCACGCTCAAGCGCGACCTCGAGTACCTGCGCAGTCGCTTGGGCGCGCCCATCGAGTACGACCGCGACGCCAAGGCCTACCGCTTCGCCACCACGCCGCAGCTCGGCACCCGCCACGAGCTGCCCGGGCTCTGGTTCAGCGAGGCCGAGCTGTATTCGCTGCTGACGGCACAGCAGCTGCTGGCCAGCCTCGATAGCGACGGCATGCTCAGCCGCCACCTGCAGCCCTTGCTCGACCGCATCCGCCAGCTGCTCGGCCATGGCGACGGCCGCCAGGCGGCCGAGCTGCTGTCGGCGCGCATCCGGGTCGTCACCACGTGGCGGCGGCCGGTGCCGAGCCGCTTCTTCGAACGCGTGGCCTCGGCACTGCTGCAGCGCCAGCGCCTGCATCTGCGCTACCTGACGCGTGGGCGCGGCCAGGTGGGCGAGCGAGATGTCTCGCCGCAGCGCCTGGTGCACTACCGCAACACCTGGTACCTCGACGCCTGGTGCCACCGCACGGAGGGCCTGCGCCGCTTTGCGCTGGACGCCATCGAGGCCGCCGAGACGCTGGACACGCCCGCGCAAGAGCTGCCCCTGGCCCAGGTGCAGGCCGAGATGGACAGCGGCTACGGCATCTACGCCGGTGGCCGGCGGCAATGGGCCACGTTGCACTTCGACGCCACCGCCGCGCGCTGGGCCAGCCGCGAGGAGTGGCACCCGCAGCAGCAGGGCCGCTGGCTCGACGACGGCGGCTACGAGTTGCGCCTGCCCTACGTGGATGCCACCGAGCTGGCGATGGACGTGCTGCGCCAGGGCGAGCAGGTGAGGGTGGTGAGCCCGGCGTCGCTGGTGCAGACCGTCAAGCAGCGTCTGCAGCAAGCCGCCGCGCTGTACGGCGATTGAGCCGGGCGTTCAGCCCAGCACGCGCAGCGACAGATCGACCGCCTGCACGTCCTTCGTCAGCTTGCCGACCGAGATCCGGTCCACGCCGGTGGCGGCGATGTCGCGGATCTGTGCCAGATCAACCCCGCCGGAGACCTCGAGCAACGCACGGCCGCCAGTCAGCGCCACGGCCTCGCGCATCTGCGCCAGCGTGAAGTCGTCGAGCAGCACGCTGGTGGCGCCGCTGGCCAGCGCCTGTCGAAGCTCGTCGAGCGACTCGACCTCGATCTGCACCGGCACGCCGCTGCCCAGTGCCGCTGCCGCCTGCAGTGCGGGCGCGATGCCCCCGGCGGCGGCGATGTGGTTCTCCTTGATCAGGATGCCGTGCCACAGCGCCAAGCGCTGGTTCTGGCCGCCCCCGACGCGCACCGCGTACTTCTGCGCCTGGCGCAGGCCGGGCAGCGTCTTGCGCGTGTCGAGAACGGCACAGCCGCGCGGGTTGGGGCTGGCGCCGGCGATGGCGTCGACATAGCGGCGCGTCTGCGTGGCGGTGGCGGACAGCAGCTGCAGGAGGTTGAGCGCCGATCGCTCTGCGCTCAGCAGCGCGCGGGCCTCGGCCTCAATGTCGCAAACCATCGTGCCGCCTTTGACCGATGCACCCTCGGCGACAGCCCAGATCATGCGGGCCTGCGGATCGAGCGCGCGCAAGCAGTCCTCGAACCAGGCTTGGCCGCACAGGACGGCTGGCTCCTTGGCTGTCACGCGGGCTCGCACCTGCCGTGCCGCGGGCACCAGCATGGCCGTCCAGTCGCCTCGGCCGATGTCTTCGGCCAAGGCTTCGCGGACATTCCGTGCCCGGGCGGACTCGAGCGACTCGTTGGCCTCGACGGCGGGTTTTGCGGGTGGCAGTGGAAGGCTGTTCACGGCGGGCGATGAGGGCTCGGTTGGGGCTGGGCATTCTCGCCGCGGTCAATGGTTGAAGCACGCGACGTCCAACCAGCGCAGCATGCCTCAAGCGCCTGAGCTGCCGGCCGATAACGCCCCATATTCGGCAAACGGAAGAGGCGTTCACGATGACTCAGGTGGAGAACCGGCGCCGCCCTCGCCTGGAGACCCGTCAGACCGCGAGCGCCCTGGTCATGGGCACGACGGTCGCCTGCGAAGTCCGCAATTTCTGCCGGTCCGGGCTGTATCTGGTGTTTGCAGGCCGCACCGGGGCGGATCGCGCCGCCAACAAGTGGCGCGCGGGTACACCCGCCGAAGTGATGTTTACGGCCTTGGTCGGCGACCAACTCCGCATGTTCCGATTCTCTGGCGCCGTGGTGCATGCATCCTCGACCGGCCTCGGCCTGATGGTGCCCTCCATGCCTAAGGAGGCCTTTGAGGCGCTGCGGGCGGCGGCCCTGTCCAAGCCCGCCAAGTCCAGATCGGAGCTTGCGGAATCGGAAGCGGCCGAACTCCGGCAGCGGTGCTCGGCGCTGTTCAAGGCTTGCCTGCGCCGGGTGCTCGACGAGTTCCTCCACGGATGGGACGCAGCCTTGAACGCGGTGGCCGACAAGGCCGGCTTCATGCCGGACAAGCTG
>JBIJAP010000392.1:0-3632 GCA_044345715.1 Rubrivivax sp. | reverse complement strand
GCGGTGATGACCGATCCAATGACCTACAACGACGTGGTCGCAGCGCTACCCAAGCAGGCAAAGAGCGGATAGGATAACTGGATGGGCATCCAGTGTTTTGGCTTCTTTGGAGCTAATGGGATACCCCTTTCATGCATACAGTATTCGTGCGCAGCCGCTCATGGCCCTAGCGCACCCAGTGCACCCAGTGCCCCATCAACGCCGCCTGCCAGCGGCTGCTTTCGTCTTGTAGACCGCGCCGCCGGCACGGTCTGCGGACCGTGCCTGCCATGAACGCACCTCTACGCCCTGACGTCTTCATCCGACCCGAGCCCAGCCCTCAACTGGACTTGCCCCTGGCCGCCGACGGCGTGCAGCGACACGTGTGGGAGAGCCGCTTCGGCACCATGCTCATCGAGGTGCATGGCGGAGAAATCTTCGTCAACGGCAGCCTCGTGGAGCCTGCGGAAGGGCAGGCAGTTCCTGCTGGGTCTCCTGCGCGCAGCTGACCGCGCAGCACGCATGAACCGCGGCACGCCCGCTGACGACGACTTCCCCGACGGCGCTCGGGTGGGAAGCGCCAACGCCCCCAGCACAAGAGCTCGCGAGCCCACGGCTTCTTCCGGCTTCGGCTCACCGGGCAGCGACTTCACAGTCAAGCGCATCGACCTGAACGACGCGCTGATCCGGCACCCGCAGGCGACCTTCGTGATGCGGGCCTCGGGCGATGCGATGGCCGGCGCCGGCGTGAGCAACGGCGACGTTCTGCTGGTCGACCGTGCCGTGGCGCCTCAGCACGGGCACCTCGTCATCGCCAAGGTCGATGGCGAACTGTTGTGTCGCCGCCTGGTGCGGCAGGGCGGCGGCACGGCCCTGGAAACCGCTCAGACCCCGGCCCAGCGGATCGTTTGCAACGAGGCCCAGCCGCTCGAGGTCTGGGGCGTGGTCACGACCGTCATCCGTCAGTTGCTGACCTGAAAGCCGGGGTGCCGCTTGTTTGCCCTCGTCGACGTCAACAACATGTACTGCTCCGTCGAGCGGGTGTTCGACCCCAGGCTTGAAGGACGGCCGCTGGTCGTGCTCAGCTCCAACGATGGGGCCTGCATCGCCCGGTCCAACGAGGCCAAGCAACTGGGCGTGCAGATGGCGCAGCCCTGGTTCCAGGTGCGTCACCTTCAAAAGACCCACGGCCTCGTGGCGCTGTCGGCCAACTTCGAGCTGTACTCCGACATGTCGGCGCGCATGATGGCCATCGCATCGCGCTACTCACCGAACGTCGTGCCGTACTCCATCGACGAGGCCTTCATCGACTTCCACGGCATCCCCGGGGATCTGACGGCCCAGTCGAGGCATCTGCGCAGCACCGTGCTGCAGGAGCTCGGTCTGCCCACCTCGGTCGGTATTGCGCCAACCAAGACCCTGGCCAAGCTCGCCAACCACATCGCCAAGACCTGTGATCGCAAGCCGGACCACTACCCGCAAGCGTTGTCCCACCGGTTGGCGCAGGTCTGCAACACCACCGAGCTGACAGTGACCGAACTGGAGGCCCTGATGTCGGCCACCGACGTGGGCGACGTCTGGGGCGTGGGGCGCAAGATCACTGCGCAGCTGAACGCGGGCGGCGTGCGCACCGTGCTCGACCTGCTGCGCGCCGACGTGGCCACGCTCCGGCGCCAGTTCAGCGTGGTCTTCGAGAAGACGGTTCTCGAACTGCGCGGCACGCCCTGCATGGGTGTGGAAGAGGCACCGGCCGCCAAACAGCAGATCCTGGTCTCCCGATCCTTTGGCAAATCGGTGACGCACATCGACGGCATCGTCGAGGCTGTCAGCGAGTTCGCCTCACGTGCCTCCGAGAAACTCCGCCTGCAGGGCTCCGTCACGGGTGCGCTGCAGGTCTTCATCCGCACGAGCCCGTTCCGCGAGAACGATCGGCAGCACAGCCCGTGCACGTCGGTGCCGATGCGCCCCACTGCGGACAGCCGCAAGATCGTCCAAGCGGCCTGCGATGCGGCGCGTTCGATGTTCAGGCCCGGGTTCCACTACGCCAAGGCCGGCGTGATGCTGATGGACCTGCAAGAGGCCCAGGCACTTGGCGACCAGGGCGAGCTCGACCTCTTCGGCAGCGATGGTGATGCGGCGGCTTCTGAGCCCGACCGTTCTGCGCTGATGGCGGCCATGGATGCGCTCAATCGCCGGTTCGGGCGCGGCGCCGTGAGGGTGGGCAGCACGGCGACCGCCTTTGCCACCGACACTGGCGCTGCATCGTGGTCCGTGCGCCAGGACCGAAGAACGCCCAGGTACACGACGCGCTGGGAGGAGATGCCTGTCGTGCGTGCTTGAGCTGATGAAGTCAGGAAAGGGCGGCGGCCTTCGTGCGTAGAGAAGATCCGATCAGCACTCGCCTCACCGGCCAGTTGCGGCCGTCAGTCAAAGGCAGGAAAGTGAGTTCTTGCGGCGCGATCGCGTGGTCATGGTGTGGACACCGGCACCAAGGCAGGGAAGCGCCAGGTGCCGTTGAGAATCTCGGCGCGCGGACGGTAGAGGCGCACGGTGTAATTCCAGCCAGGCACGATCGGCAGGTAGTTGGGCTGGCGGGGATCGCCGCCGAAGTGGAGCGTGACCTTGCCATCCGGTCCCGGCTTCGCGGTCACGTTGTTCAGCGAGTAGGCCTTCTGCGGGTTCTTCTGGTAGTAGCCCTCGGCGTTGTAGACGCTGACCGACCAGAAGCCGTCCACCGGAACATCGCCGAGCGTCAACATGTAGGCGGTCTTGCCGTCGTTGACAGGCGGAACGACGTTCAGGTACATCGCGTCCTGCTCGCGGTTGCCACCCCAGCCGCCGGCAGTACCCACTAGGTGAGCGACCTTATCGATCGCGTCAACATCGCCGAACATGCCGCGGCTGCTCGCCACGAAGGGCGCCATCTGCCGCAGGATCCCGCTGAGCTTGTCGCGAGCGGCCGTATCCCAGTTGGGCACGTCCAGCTTGCCAGGATTGGCCTGGGTGAGCGTGATGCCGTCCTGTGCCGCGTGCAGGCGCTTCCAGTCTTCGGGATCGTCAGGGTTGACGAAGGTCCGGATGCTGATGAACACGTAGCGCGTTCCCACCATTTCCTTCGTGATGGTCCGCTCGCCCGGACCGTAGATCACGAGCTTGATCAAATGATCCTCGTTGATGACCATCGCCGACTGGAAGCGGTTGCCAGCGTTGGGCAGGACGAGCTTGGCGGGCGTGGTGAGGTCGAGCACCACGCGGCTGTACGGCGTATCGCGGTTCATACGCACCACCGGCTGTTGGTCGATGTCGACGCCCTGCCGATCGTGCGTCAGGCGGCCGATGCCGTCGATCTTCACCCGGTCGCTGAAGTAGCGATCAGTCTCGGCTCGAACGTAGTTGTCAAGCGTCACGCGTTCGACCGGCGCGGCCTGTGCGCCGCCGAGGTGGAAGAGCGCAGCAAGCGACGCTGTGACCAGAAGGACGCGGAGAAGTGGCATGGCGATGTCTTTGCCGGGTCTGCAGAAGCAGGTGCCGTGTTCAGCGGCGAGACCTCTTCGTTGCAATTCGGACGTTGTTGGCGCTGATGTAGATCCGCCTTTATTCGCTGGCGAGGTGGCGGATTTGCGTGTGGGCTGGACTTGCGGTGAGGTTGCCGC
>JBIJAP010000429.1:0-3328 GCA_044345715.1 Rubrivivax sp. | reverse complement strand
TGGTGCGCGAGGCGCTGGCCACGGCGCACGCGCTTGAGCCGGCTTGGTACCCGGGACGCAGCGCGCTCGTCGAGTTCTACGCCCTGGCGCCCGGCATGATGGGTGGCAGCCTCGACAAGGCGGGCGAGTTTGCGCGCAGCGCGCCTCGGCCGGAGCAGGCGGCGGCCCTGCAGGCCCGCGTGATGCTCGCCAGCAAGAACGCCGCCGAGGCGCTGCCCCGCCTGCTGGCTTTGCTGCCGGTGGCCGAGTCGGCGCTGCGGGCCGACGTGCTGTGGTGGGGCACGCAGGCCGGGCTGATGCTGGTGAACGACAAGCAGGCCGCCAAGGCCCAGGCCTGGTTCGAGCGCCTGATGCGCGAGCACGCGGATGAATCGGCGGGGCCCTACGGGCTGTCGCGCGTGAAGGCCGAGCTGGGCGACTGGCCCGCGGCACTGGCCTTGCTGGAGCGCTCGGCCCCTCTCAAGGGCGCCGAGCGCTGGCCCATCGGCTACCGCAGCGGCATTGCGCAGCAGCAGCTGGGCCAGCTCGATGCCGCGCGCGCGTCGTTGCAGCGCTTCGTCGATGCGGGCAAGGGCCAGAAGGCGGCGCTGGAAGACGCGAAGAAGCGCCTGGCGTCGCTGGCCCCGCGTTGACGGTGGCGCCAGGCGACAGGCGCCGGGCCAGGCGCTAGAAGCGCTCGTCTTCGCGCAGGTAGCGCCAACGGCCCTCGGGCAGCGGCCCTAGCGGCACGCTGCCGATGCGCACGCGCTTGAGGCCCAGCACCTGCAGGCCGATGAGCTCGCACATGCGGCGGATCTGCCGCTTGCGGCCCTCGCGCAGCACGATGCGCAGCTGCTGTTCGTTCTGCCAGCTGGCCTGGGCCGGGCGCAGCTGCACGCCGTCGAGCTCGAGGCCGTGGCGCAGCGGGCCGAGGTCGGTCTCCTGCACCGGGCCGCCGTCGACGCGCGCCACGCGCACCAGGTACTCCTTCTCGACGCGCGTCTCGTCGCCGATCAGGTGGCGCGCGATGCGGCCGTCTTGTGTGAACACCAGCAGCCCGGTGGAGTCGATGTCCAGCCGGCCCGCCGGCGCCAGGTGGCGCAGGTGGCCGACGTGGAAGCGGATGCCGGAGCGGTCGCCGTCCCAGTGGTTGGCCGCGGTGACCAGGGCCACGGCGGCCTCGTAGCCGTCTTCGGGCTGGCCGCTGACCCAGCCCATGGGCTTGTTCAGCAGCACGGTCACGCGGTGCTGCTGTTCCTGCCTGGCGCGCTCGTCGATGCTGAGGACGGCATCCGGCGCGGCGCGCTGCCCCAGCTTCGCCACGGCGCCGTCGACGCGCACCCAGCCGGCGGCGATCCAGTCGTCGGCTTCGCGGCGCGAGGCCAGGCCGCGCTCGGTCATCAGCTTGTTGACGCGCACGCCTTCGTCGGCGGGCGTGCGGGGCTGAGGGGGCGCCTTGAACGCAGGCTTGGCAGAGGGCTTGGCAACGGGCTTGGCCGGCGGCCTGGCTCGCGGCCGCTCGGCTGCCGGCGGCGCGGGTGGTGGCTTCGGGCGGGCAGGCCGCGCTGCGCGTTCGGGCACCACAGCAGGGGCTGCGGCGGGCGCTGCCGGCGCGGGCTTCGGCGCGGCAGCGGCGCTGGCGGGCGCGGCACGCGCAGGGCCGCCGCGCACACGCGGCCGGCGGGGGTCGCGGACGGGCTTGCCGGGCTTTACAGAGAGGGTCGGGCGATCGGCCATGCTGGGATTGGAGCATGCGGCCGGCCCCGCGCCGCATGGCGCGCTATCGTGGCGCGATGAAACTGCTGGCCTGCCCCTTGCTGCTGCTGGCCCTGGCCGGAACGTTCGCCCAGGCGGCGCCGCCGCTGGCGCCGGCGGTGCAGGCGCAGCTCGACCGCGCCGTCATCGACTACGAGTCCGGCCACACAGATGCCGCCCGCACCGCCTTCGAGGCGCTGTCGCGGCGTGGCGTACCGGCGGCGGACTTCAACCTCGCGGTCATGCATGTCAAGCGTCAGCTGCCCGACGCCAGCCTGGCCCGCGCCGAAGAACTGCTGGTGCGCTCGGCGCGCGGCGGCTTCGTGCTGGCGCAGCTGATGCTCGGCAAGAGCCTGGAGAACGGTCAGCTCGGCCGGCGCGACCTGCAACAGGCGCACGACTGGTACGAGCTCGCCGCCGAGTCGGGCGCCGCCGAGGCGCAGCTGGCCATGGGCACGGCGCACTACCTCGGCCGCGGCCGGCCCAAGGACGCCACGCGCGCGGCGCACTGGTACCGCGAGGCCGCCAAGGCCGGCGATGTCGGCGCCGCCTACATCCTGGCCTCGATGTACGAACAAGGCGACGGGGTGGAGCGCGATCTGCGCCTGGCGCGCTACTGGTACCAGCGCGCCGCCGAGATGGGCGACGACGCGGCGCCGTTCAAGGTGAAGGAACTCGAGGCGCGCGAGTCGGCGTCGTGATCGGCGCCGGCCGGTGCAGCGGCTAAAGCACCACCTTGACCATGGGGTGCGAGCTCAGCGTGCGGTAGAGCTCGTCGAGCTGTTCGCGGCTGGTGGCCGTGATGGTGAGCGTGAGCCCGAGGTAGTTGCCGGCCTTGCTGGGCCGCCGCTCGATGCGGCCGGCGTCGAAGCCGGGATCGAACTGCTTCGCCACGGCC
This sequence comes from Rubrivivax sp., assembly GCA_044345715.1. Classification (GTDB taxonomy): domain Bacteria; phylum Pseudomonadota; class Gammaproteobacteria; order Burkholderiales; family Burkholderiaceae_C; genus Rubrivivax. The sequence goes on along the minus strand of JBIJAP010000429.1, from coordinate 696 downwards.
ACGATGGCGGCTTCGAAGCCCTCGACTTGCGCGCCCATCACCTTGATGGGAAAGGCGCTCGGGTACGTGATCAGGCTCTCTTCGGGCGGAATCTCAGGCATGGTAGATCGCGTTCGAAGGCCGTCAGATCGACATCGTCGACTTGGCGCGCTGGTAGGCCTCGAAGAGCCGCGCATACACCGGACCGGGCTTGCCCCGCAGCGAGCCGTGGCCCACGGATTCGCCGTCGATCCGCGTCACCGGCAGCAGTTCCTTGGTGGCCGAGCTCAGCATCACTTCATCGGCGGCCCGCACGTCGGTCTCGGCGATGGGGCGCAGGTTGTAGGCCACGCCGCAGTCCTCGCAGAGCTCGCGCAGCAGATCGACGCGGATGCCTTCGAGCACGTGCTCGCTCTTGGGCGGGCCGAGCAGGGCGCCTTCGTGCGCGATCCACACGTTGCTGGCGGCGGCCTCGGTGAGACAGCCGTCGCGGAACATGATGGTCTCCATCGCGCCCTGGTCGGCCGAGATCTGCCGCGCCAGCACGTTGCCCAGCAGGCTGGTGCTCTTGATGTCGCCGCGTTCCCAGCGGAAGTCGCGTGCCGTCACGCAGGCCACGCCGGCGTGGCGCTGCTCGGGCGTGGCGTGCTTCATCGGGTTGCTCATCATGAACACCGTGGGCACCGGGTGGGCCGGCATCACGTGGTCGCGCGGGGC
>JBIJAP010000041.1:0-13789 GCA_044345715.1 Rubrivivax sp. | reverse complement strand
CTGGGGGAACTGCAGGCCGCGCGTCTGGCCGGGGTCGATCTGGTCATCACCAGCTATGGCTCGCTGCACCGCTTCGCCTGGGTCCAGGCCACCCCCTGGCGGCTGGCGATCCTCGACGAGGCGCAGGCGATCAAGAATCCCGGCACCCGGCAGACCAAGGCCGCCAAGACGCTGAAAGCCGGCTCCCGCCTGGCCCTGACCGGCACGCCGATCGAGAACCGGCTCGGCGACCTGTGGAGCCTGTTCGACTTCGTGAACCCGGGTCTGCTGGGTGGCGCTAAACAGTTCACCAGCTTCGCCAGGCGCCTGGCCGACAGCCCCGGCAGCTACGCGCCGCTGCGCCGGCTCCTGCAGCCCTACATCCTGCGCCGGCTCAAGACCGACAAGGCGGTGATCAGCGATCTGCCGGACAAGATCGAGCAGAACGCCTACTGCGGCCTGTCACGCAAGCAGGCGGCGCTCTATCAGCAGGCGGTGACCGACTTGACCCAGGCGCTCGACAAGGGCGTGGAAGGCGTGGCGCGCAAAGGGCTGGTGCTGGCCTTCCTCACCCGCTTCAAGCAGATCTGCAACCACCCCTCGCAATGGCTGGGCGACGGCGGCTGGGCCGAGGCCGACAGCGGCAAGCTGGCCCGCCTGCGCGAGTTGGCCGAGGTCATTGCCGCCAAGCAGGAGAAGATGCTGGTGTTCAGCCAGTATGCCGAGGCAACCGAACCGCTCGCCGCCTTCCTGGGCTCCATCTTCGGGCGCGACGGTTGCGTGCTGACTGGCGCCACCGCGGTGAAGGGCCGCCAGGAACTGGTGGCCCGCTTCCAGGGGGACGAGACCGTGCCCTTCTTCGTGCTCTCGCTGAAGGCCGGCGGATCGGGCCTCAACCTCACCGCCGCCTCGCATGTCGTGCATTTCGATCGCTGGTGGAATCCCGCCGTGGAAAGCCAGGCAACCGACCGCGCCTTCCGCATCGGCCAGCAGCGCAACGTCCTGGTCCACAAGTTCGTCTGCCGTGGCACCGTCGAGGAGAAAATAGACGCCATGATCAGCGACAAGAAGCGGCTGGCCGCCGACCTGCTGGATGCCGGTGGCGGCGAGATAAAGTTGACCGAGCTGAGCGACGCTGAACTCTTGCGTCTGGTCAGTCTCGACCTGACATCCGCCTCAATCCAGGGATAGCGAGGGACAGTCATGTTCTACGAGTGGTCGCCCTATGTCCCCGTCGCCGAGCGCCGCCGCAAGGCCGCTGCCGAGATGGCCAAGTTGGCAAAGAAAGGGCACGCCTTGTCGCCGGTCGTCGTCCAGGGCCGCGCCATCGCCACCACGGCCTGGGGCAAGGCCTGGTGCGCCAGCATGGAGAGCTACAGCGACTACGCCAACCGCCTGCCGCGCGGCCGCACCTACGTGCGCAACGGATCGGTGGTTGATCTGCAGATCACGCCCGGCACGGTCGCGGCGCGGGTCAGCGGGTCGTCGATCTACAGCACCACCATCACCGTCAAGCCGGTGCCGAAGGCGAAGTGGCAGCAGATCTGCGCCGACTGCGCCGGCGGCATCGACTCGCTGGTGGAACTGCTACAGGGGCGCTTCTCCAAGGGCGTGATGGACCGCCTGTGCCGCCAAGGCGATGGACTGTTCCCCGTGCCCAAGGACATCCACTTCGACTGCTCGTGCCCGGACGGCGCCCACATGTGCAAGCATGTCGCCGCCGCCCTCTACGGCATTGGCGCCCGCTTCGACAGCAAGCCGGAGTTGCTGTTCACCCTGCGCCAGGTCGATCCCGCCGAACTGCTGAGCAAGGCCGGCAGTGGCGTGGTCACCGCCCCTGCGGCTGGCGAACGCACCCTGGCCGGCGACGATATCGGCGCGCTGTTCGGGCTGGAGATGGATGGATCCACTGCGGCGGCCACGGCGGCCCCGAAACAGCCGCAAGCGGTGGCCAAGCCGATCGGTGCGGCGCGTCCAAGCGCCAAGCCGGCACGTCCAGGCGCCAAACCGGCGCGGGCACGCGACCCGGCCTCGCGCCTGCTGGCCGCCTTGCGCCGGGCAGGCTCGCTCGACAACGCCGCCGCCCGCGCGGCCACCGGCCTGGACGCCGAAGCGGTGCGGCCACTGCTCAGGCAATTGGTGGCGGACGGACATGCCCGGGTGCAGGGGCAGAGGCGCGGCACGCGATATGTGGCGGTCGGGAAGGAGCTGAAGGGATGAGATTCGTCGCTGCTGGCGAGATCCTGGGGACCACGGCAAGGGTCCGCACGCTGACCCTCGCACACCATCCCGAGCTGCCCGACGGCGCCTATGCGATGGTCGACACCTACTGCACCGACTCCGGCTGCGATTGCCGCAAGACGATGATCCTGGTGCATCTCGATCGCCGTCATGTTTCAACCATCAACTTCGGCTGGGAAAGCCCGGAGTTCTACGCGCGCTGGTACGGCGGGGCGCTCGACGACCGCACGCTGGCCGAGATGAAGGGCCCCAGCATCGACCTGAGCAGCCCGGATCTGGTGCCGCCTGGGGCCATGCTGGCCTTCTTCTCCGCGCTGCTGGACGCGCATTACCTCAAACACTTGCGCTCGCAGTACACCTGTTTCCGTGCCGCCCTCGCCACACCGGCCGTCGCGCAGCTGCTGGCGCAGAGCTCGGGCGGTGGCGGCGATCCTGATTGACGCTGTCCAGCAACCGGCCCTGCCCCTGCGGCAGCGGTCGAAAGCTCGAGGTCTGCTGCGGCCGGAGCCGGTGATCTCGCGCCACCACGGCGGCAGCACCTCGGCCTCCATGGTGACCTGTCGTTCGTGGGCACCGGCAGTCGGCCATAACCGGCCCCTGGTGATCCGCTCTGAATCTCCCTTGCTGGCCCGCTTCGGATGACTGGTTTACGGCAGCCAACTTGAACTCCGCTTTGGCTCGTCCCGGCCACTTCCAGTCATACGACCGATCAGGAAATCGGCACACCAGAGACCGGTTTCCAAGCAAAGCCGCCATAGGTCGACGGCCACCCGAACGCGACCACTTTCCACGGTTGTCGCTCGCGCTTTCGCAGCACTGATCGCCCAGCTCAAGGCGCTCAGCCGTACAGTAAATGCGCACGTCGCTCTTCGGTCCACGCCGCTTCGTCGGCGGCTGCCAGTTGCTCAAGATCTCCCGGTTCGCCGCCCGCATCGTCGACCCATTCCCTCAGCAGCGGTGAGCCGTTGATCACGTCAATCGGCAGCTTACCGAAGGCGTACTCATACGGAAAGTCGCGCCACAGTGGGTAGTCCGGCTCAAGGCGGCGAAGCGCCTTGAGCGCCAGGGCCTGCAGCCTCCAAGGTCTGAAGGCGCTGTGCCCGTACGCAGGGCCCTCCGGATGGATTTGCAAGCCGTGGCAGAGCTGGTGCGCGTGCTTTTGGAATGTGGGCTCGAACCAGCATTCGCGCAGAATGCAGCCCGCCAGCCACTGGGGCGCTAGACGGCGCATCTCAACGAGCAGCGAGCGTGCCTTGATGTCCGGCGCCCCGAACAGTTCGAGTGGCCGCGTTGTACCCCGCCCCTCGGAGAGGGTGCAGCCCTCCAGCATCACTGTGCCCGCATAAGCGCGCGCCATTGACAGGTTCGGCGCATTCGGGCTCGGATTGATCCAAATGCGCTCGTCAAGCGGCCAGCCAAATCCAGGTCCCCGATCGAATTGCCAGTTGTCGATCTCGATCACACGATAGTCAAGGTCGAGGCCAAAGTGGGCGATGAACCAATGACCCAGTTCGCCAAGCGTCAACCCGTGTCGCATGGGTATCGGTGCCGCACCGACAAAACTCTCCCAGCCCGCTCGCAACGTCAGTCCTTCGACCGGCCGACCCACTGGATTCGGGCGATCGAGCACCCACACCGGCTTGCCATGACGCGCTGCTTCTTCGAGCAGATAGAGCAGCGTGGTGATGAAGGTGTAGATGCGGCAACCGACATCCTGGAGATCCAGCACCAGGTGATCTACGGTGTCCATCATCTCGAACGATGGCCTCCGAACCTCGCCGTACAAACTGAAGACGGGTATGCCGTGCACCGGATCTGCGAAGTCGGTGCTCTCCATCATGTTGTCTTGTTTGTCACCGCGCAGTCCATGCTGCGGGCCGAACGCAGCCGTGACAAGTACGCCCGCCGCCGTCAGCGCATCGAGCGTATGCGTCAGGTCCACTGTGACACTAGCAGGGTGCGCAACAAGGCCGATTCGGCGGCCTTTCAGAAGCGCGAGCAGGCTGGGGTCTTGTACCAACCGATCAATGCCAAACTTCACTCACATCTCCTTCGACAATCCGTTGAAATCGTCCTCAAGGGACTTGAGCAGCGATTCGAACAATGAACGCGCTCGAACTGGGCTCGCGGATCGCTACTGCGTTTGCACCTCTGCCGCACCAACGGCATAGGCGCCGTCGAGCCAGTCAACAATCTCGCGCGCGCCGGGGTGTGATTCCGCCGCGTATCGTTCCCGCAGCTGCGCCCGGCGTTCGCCCAGGCGATCCAAGCCGACATCCTGTAAGACCAACAAATCGTCATTTACCCGGTGGCCGAGCTGCTCGCCGAGGACTTGGGCCAGGGCCTTGCGTGTTGCTGCGCCATAGTCATAGCGTGAACCCAGTCGACGCTGCGCGGCCAGCGTCAGCGCCGGCACACGCGTGAGCACCGGCTGCAAGGCCGGGTTGATGGCGTGTGCAGCAATGAGGTCTTTTGTCAGTGCAGAGCGCCCGGTGAAGGCGCGCAGGTGCAGGTGGCGTGACATTCGCTCCCCATCGTTAGCCGGGTAGTTGTCCCACAGCACCGGAGGCCGGCCAAGCTCGCTGGCGACGCGCTCCAGATGCGAGCGACTGTATTCCCGGGAACACACTTCCTCGCCGGTCCAGAACACGCCTACTGCCGGATCGAGCCGGCGGCCGAGCGTGGCAAGGTAGTTGGCCGGGCGTGCGCCAAATACGAGGTCGAGCACAGAGGCGTCGGCGTAATAGGTCGGGCACATCCACACCTGGCTTGCATGCGTGTGCGCCGCTGCGAAGGCAACAATCTCGGCCTGGCGCACGGCCAGGTCAGGGCTGTCACCCCGCATGTCGTCGAACAGCAGAGCAAGCAAATCAAGCCCGAGCGCGTCGAGTTCTCGCAGCCGCGAGGCCAGGGCCTGCCGGGTCTCAGATCCAAAGTCGCGCCAGGCCTCGAACGGGCTCAAGCCGACGCCGAAACGCACGCCGTGGGCGTGGCAGCTTTCGGCGAAGCGCCTCAAGGCCGAAAGCTCGGCATCCGGGTGTGGTTCGCGCCAGCGGCGGCGCAAATGGACATCGGCTTTGGGTGCATAGAGAAAGAATCGATAACCTGCACCGGCGAGGAACACCATCGTCGCCTCCCGCTCGGCCCACGACCAGGGCCGGCCGAAGTAGCCTTCCACGATCCCCAGGTCCACACTCTCCGATGTCGGCTGTTCAACCGGCCGCTCGGGTGGAATGGGTGTGCTCAAAGCGTGCATGTGACCTTGCTCAGGTGTTGCGGCTGGTCAGGGTCGAGGCCGCGCGCGCGGGCCAGCGCCTCGATCATCAAGTAGGCGCTCTGCGCCAGAGTCAAGGTGTCCAAAACGTCGTGCGCGCCAAGCTCGAGCGGCAGCTCGCAGGCCACCGCACCTGCCGCTCCTGCGCATGCCGCAGGTGCCACCAGCATCACGCAGGCCCCGCGCTGGCGCAAGTCGGCAGCCAGCTCGAACAGTCCAGCCTGTGCCGGACCGCGCGGCGCAAGGACGAGCACCGGGTAGCCAGGCTCGACCAGCGCCATCGGACCGTGGCGAACCTCGGCCGCCGAATGAGCTTCGGCTTGCAGTCCGCAGACCTCCTTGAACTTCAGTGCAATCTCGTGCGCGAGCGCCAGACCGGTGCCGCGGCCAAGGACGTAGAGGCCACCGGCGCGGCCCCTGCTTCGCAAATGCGGGATCACGGCCGTCCAATCGCTGCTCTGCGCACGCTCGAGTGCGGTTGGCAAATCGGCGAGCGCGCCAGACAGCTCGGTGTCGGCCGACAGGGCTGCCACCAGGCGCACACCGCAAACCAGTTGAGCGACAAGGCTCTTGGTCGCGGCAACCGCGCGTTCCGGTCCGGCGCGCAAAGGCAAAACCCACTCGGCAGCAGCGGCAAGGGGCGAGCTTTCGTCATTGACCAGCGCCAGGGTGCGCGCCCCGCCGCGGCGCAGTGCGCCCAGTGTCTGTACGAGGTCCGGGCTGCGACCGGACTGCGACAGCGCCACTGCCCACGCCGCGCTCAGAGTCCACTTTGCATGATGCTGCGTGAATGCCGACATCGGCACCGATGCGACGGGCAGCCCAAGCTGCGTCATCGCCAGAAATGCCAGGTGCGACGCCGCATGGTCCGAGCTGCCGCGCGCGACGGTCAACCACTGACTTGGCCGCGCGGCACGAAAGGACTGCGCCAATTGCTCGTACGGCGACGCGTCGGCCTTCAGCAGCCGGTCCATGGCTGCCGGAATCTCCAGGGCTTCAAGCCTCATTTGGGACAGCAATGTCTTCTCCTTCGACGATGACGCGGCGAACGCGACGCGCCGCATCGAGCACCACCAGATCGGCCGATGCGCTGGGCGCAATCACCCCCCGGTCGAGCAGCCCGAGATACCCCGCCGGAATGGTCGCCAGCCGCGCCGAAGCCTCGCGCAGCGACAGCCCCACCGTGAGCAGGTTTCGCAAGGCCTGGTCCATGGTCAGCGCGCTGCCAGCAAGCGTGCCATCGGCCAGACGCATCGCGCCCAGGCACTTGCAAACCGTCTGTGGGCCCAGGCGGTAGTTGCCATCGGGCATGCCGGCACCGGCGGTGGCGTCGGAAACGGCATACAGGCCAGGAATCGCGCGCAGGGCCACTCGAATGGCGCCCGGGTGAACATGCACCAGGTCGGGAATGATCTCTGCATGCTGCGCCAGTGCCAGCGCCGCGCCCACAACGCCGGGGCTGCGGTGGTGCAAGGGGCTCATCGCGTTGAACAAGTGTGTGAATCCGCTCACCCCTGCGGCCATCGCGCGTTCGACGTCTTCGAAGGTCGCGTTGCTGTGTCCAATCTGCACGCGCATGCCCATCGCAATGAGCGACGCCACCATCGCGAGGTCGCGCGCGCCCTCCGGCGCCAGCGTGACGACGCGGATGGGGGCGATGGCGTGCAGGCGCTGCACTTCGTTCACGTCGCCCTCGCGTGTGAACGGCGGCTGCGCGCCGAGCCGACCTGGGTTGATGAACGGGCCTTCGAGGTGCACACCGAGCACCCGCGCGGTGCCCGCCGGACGCCGCAGGACCAGGGGCGCAAGATCAGTCAAGGCGCGTACCAGGTCGGCGAGCGGCGCGGTCAATGTGGTCGCCAGCAACGAGGTGGTGCCGAACTTCGCATGGGTGGCGGCCACCGTAGCCATGGCCGTACCGCCGTCCATTGCGTCGGCTCCGCCACCACCGTGTACGTGCAAGTCCACGAAGCCGGGCAGCACGACTTCGGCGCCGTCAGCCGCGGTGTCATCGACGGGCTCACCCCAAACACCTTCGATCCGGCCTTCGTGCCACCGCAGTTCACCCCGCACCCAGCCACCCGGCGTGAGCACCAGGGATGTCAGAGCGCCACTGGTTCGGTCCGGCACCATCATGGGTTCTCAGCGCGCCGGTTGGCGGCCGCGTCGCGCCAAAGTCGAAAGGCGCCACCCAGCGCGTCAGCCACGGGACTGGCGATCCGCCCACTCACAGCACCCGGACGTGCGGCCAACAGGCGGCGGCCGACACTGCCCACAAGCACCACGTCGAGGTGCTCCCGCGGGTCGACGGCAAGCACAAGGCGGCGCAGTTCGGCCGCCGCTCGATCAAGCAGAACTGCCGCTGCGGGGTCCTGCTTCTCCGCATCGAACACCAACGGCGCAAGCGCCGCGTAGGTGGTCTGGTTCGACTGCTGGCGCCACTGTTGAACGACTTCTGCCAGATTCGCTTGGCCGCTCTCGGCGCCGATCTGTCCAACCAGGGCCCTGCCGACTTGCTCGACGAACGGGCCAGTCGGCGCACGCCCGTCCAGGGCTCGTTCGGTCTCGTTGATCGCCTGCAAGCCAAGCCAGGCTCCACCACCTTCGTCGCCGTCCGGAAAGCCCCAACCACCAGCACGGCGCGTGGATCCGTCCCGGCTTCGCATCAGCGCGACACTGCCAGTACCGGCCACCAGAACCACTCCCGGCCCGCTATCGAATGCCCCAATGTGCGCAGCCAGGACATCGGAGTGCACTTGAACCTCGGAGTAGGCGGAACCGCACGCGATGAACTCGCGCACACGAGCCTCGCTGCCGGCTCCGGCCAAGGCCGCGGACACGGGCATTCGCCAGAGTGCCGCGCTGTCCAATCCGGCCTGCTGACGCGCCTGCTCCAAGGCAAGCTCGATCTGATGCCATGCCTGGCCAACGCCCAAGGACAAGCCCGAGGGCCCGGCCCTGCCCTCGCCCAGGGCGACCCCTTCGGTGCTGTACAGGCGCACGCGCGTGGCGGTGCCACCGCCGTCGATCGCGATCACAGCTGAGGGTTCTGACGCATCACAACGCATCGCTGGAAAGTTCCAAAGAGATGGCAAGGCCAGTTCGTCGGTCGGGACTTGCTCTCCAGGGCCGGTCAGGGACATCGCTCACCTGGGCGCCCCGCTGGTTGCGTGCTGCACAGTGGCTTGCACAGGCGCATCGAGCGCCTGGCGAAGCCAGCCGCCGCAGGCGTCGAGCAGAGCTTGCGCGGCTTCGGGCCCGAGGCCGCGACGCAGAACGAGCACCGCTGGCTTCACGCGCCATTCACAGCGGGCCAGCGTCTGGCGAGCGACGGCCGGATCGCAGCCCACGAGGGTGCTCACCAGCATGACGGCGCGCTCGCGCAACTTGGCATTGGTGACCTGCAGGTCCACCATCAAGTGCCCATGCGTCTTGCGCAGGCGCACCATGAGCGCGGTGGACAGCGTGTTGAGGGCGATCTTTTGGGCGGTACCCGCCTTGAGACGCGTGCTTCCGGCCACGACTTCCGGCCCAGTCGGCAGGCAAATGCCAATGTCGGAGTCGCGAAGCAGCGGCGTGTCGGCGTTGTTGGCCAGACCAATAGTCAGAGCGCCGGCCCGGCGCGCCTGAGCCAGTGCGCCCAAGGCGTAGGGTGTACGGCCTGACGCCGCCACCAAGATCGCGATGTCGTTGGCGCTGATCGACAGCGCGCGCAGGTCGCTCTCCCCGGCCTCGCTGTTGTCCTCGGCGTTCTCGACCGCGTCGTGGAACGCCGCCGCGCCGCCAGCCATGCATGCCAATCTGCGCTCGGCCGGCCATGAGAATGTGGGCCCGAGTTCGACGGCGTCGAGCAGCGCCAAGCGTCCTGAAGTCCCAGCCCCGGCATAGATCAGGCGGCCACCACGACCCAGTCGCGGCAGCACATCTTCCACGGCACGGGCGACGGCAGGTGCGGCGCCCAGGACAGCATCAACGGCGCCTTGGTGATCGGCGGCCAGAGCACGCACAAGCCGGAGCGCGTCGTACGAGTCGAGTTCCGGGTGGGCACCAGCAAGGCTTTCAGTATTGGTCATGTCTGGATAGTACCAGATAAGTCCAGATGTTTGCCAGCAACGGTGAAATGGTGCGAGAGGTTTGTTTTCTGGGGCACAAGTTTGCTTTCGACTTGTGACTGGTAATGGTGTGGTACTATTCCCGCAGCGTCGGTCCACCCGGAACCGCTCGCCTAGAAGCTCTGGACTCACTATGGATGACCTCATTCAGCGCCTGGGCGCGATGGACGCGAACAGCAGCCAGCCCCTGTACCTGCAATTGCAGCGCGCGCTGCAGCGCGCCATCTCCGAAGGCTGGCTTGGCCCGGAGGATGCGCTGCCGTCGGAACGGCAACTCGCTGCCAGTCTGGCGATCTCACGCATCACGGTGCGCAAGGCGCTGGACGCTTTGTCGACGGAGGGTCTGCTGGTCAGTCGGCGCGGGGCGGGCAACTTCGTTGCCCCGCCTGCTCACATCGACAAGCACTTTGCCAAGTTGACCTCATTCTCGGAGGACATGCGCTCACGCGGGTTCGAGCCGTCGAGCGAGTGGTTGCGCCGCGGAAGCGGTGCGGTGCGGTCAGAGGAGGCGCTAAAGCTGGGCCTCGGCCCTGGCACGCCGGTGTACCGGTTTGAGCGCCTGCGCTTCGCGGACGGCCGCCCGATGGCCATCGAGATTGCCACCGTGGTGGGCACCGCGCTGCCGTCCGAACACGCGGTGGTGGACTCGTTGTACGACGCTTTGGACCAGACTGTGGGTCGGCCGGTGCGCGCACTTCAGCGGCTGAGCGCGGTTCTGCTCGACGACGAACAAGCACAACGGCTGCGCACGGAGCCCGACTCCGCGGGTCTACGCGTCGAGCGAGTAGGTTTCGGCCGTGACGGGCGTGCGATCGAGATGACGATTTCGGTGTACCGCGGCGATACCTACGACTTCGTGGCTGAGCTCGCGTCAAGCTGAAGGTCGGACAAGGACACGCGCTGTACTCGGGTTAGCGAGATTGCATACCAATGTATTCACTGGTATTGTTGTGGTGTCTCGAATTAGGTGGCCGATGGCGGACCAAGCGGCCTGTCTTCAAATTTCCTCACATCCAACAAGGAACCGGTCAAACCATGAAGCCCCTCGCACTCCAAGCTTCCCGTCGTTTCTCCGCCATGCCAACGCGCGGCTTTGCTTTGACGGCCCTTGGGTTGGCCTGTCAGGTCGCGCTGGCGCAGAACGCACCCGCGGCCCCTGAGACAGAAGCTACCCGTGTCGAGATCACCGGCACGCGCATCAAGTCGCTGGCGATTACGGCCACCAGCCCGGTCTCACAGACCAGCGCCGAGCAGATCGGTTTGCTGCGCGCGGCCTCCGTTGAAGACTTCTCTTCCAAGCTGCCCCAACTGGCTGGTGGCCTGCAAAGCTCCTCTGCCGGAGTCAACGGCGACGCCTTTGGCGCGCAGACGCTGGACCTGCGCAACCTGGGCCAGAACCGCACGCTGGTGCTGATCAACGGCACCCGCGCGGTGCCTTTCAGCTTTCGCAACGCGGTCGACGTGAACGCTATTCCGGCGACGTTGATCCAACGCGTCGATGTGCTCACCGGTGGCGCCGCTGCCGTCTATGGCGCCGACGCTGTGGCGGGTGTCGTCAACTTCATCATGAAAACGCGCTTTGATGGTCTGCAAGCCCAGGCCAGCTACCGCGGCAGCAGCGGTGGCGGGCAGCAGAGCAGCGTCAACCTCACCGGTGGTCTGAACCTCGGCGATCGTGGCAGCGTCGTGGGGTACGTCGAATACACGAAACGCGACGAGCTGCTGGCTGGAGAGCGCAGCTGGGCTCTGGCCAACCCGACCTTGGTGGCCCCGCGCGGCGGCAACTACACCGATGTGGCGAGCGGCCAGCGCTTTTCGATCACCGACGCCGGCGCCTTCACAACCACGCCGCAGACCGGCGACTACACACCGCAGTACACCCTGGTCAGCCCGCTGGAGCGGATCAACGCTTCGACCTTCTTTCGCTACGACATTGCGGGCAGCGTGCAGCTCTTCGGCCGCGTCATGTTCTCGCAGGTCAAGACCACCGGTGCGCCAACCAACGGCCAGAACCCGCCGGTGGTCAACGCGCGCTACAACCTCAATGAATCCAACACTTTCATCCCCGCCGCCGCGCGGCCGCTCTTGACCTTTGTCAGCGGTGTGGCCAGCGTCAATGTCGAACGCTCGCTCGGCGAGCTTGGCGTGCTGACTGCGGCCAACGACCGCAAGACGCAGCAAGCGCAGGTCGGCCTGCGCGGTGCCATCACGTCGGCCATCGACTGGGAAATCTACGCCCAGAGCGGCTCGACCAAAGAAGACATCACGATCAACGGCGACGGCGTGGCCTCGCGCTTTGCGGGGCTGGTCAACACCGTCAACCTGTTCAGCACCAGTGCCGACTTGTCGTCGTTGGCCCAGCCCTTCAGCTTGGGCAGCCGCAAGCGCACGCAGCGCGTGGTGGCGGCCACGGTCAGCGGCGACAGCCGCGAGTTGTTCTCGCTGCCTGCCGGTGCCGTGGCTTTTGCGGTTGGCGCTGAGCAGCGGCGCGAGACCGGCACCTACATCACCGACCCCGGCATCAACCAGTCGTTCAGGCCGGCATCGCTGGTCAGCACGCCGGTGCCACCGACGATCAAGGCCAACGAGGTCTATGCCGAACTGCAAGTGCCACTGCTGGCCAAGCTGCCCTTTATCGAAAGGCTGGTGCTCGAAGGCGCGGTACGGCGTTCGGACTACGACAAGTCGCAGGGCCCGTCGACGCAGTACGACACCAGCAAGGTGGGCTTGTCGTGGGCGCTGAACAGTTCTTTTCGCGTGCGGGCCACCGACCAGTCGACGATCCGTGACCCCAACTTCGGCGAGTTCGCCGGCGCGATCAGTTCTATCCCCTTTTCCAGCTTGGTCAGCGTGGCACGGCTGCGCCCGCGCTACCAGGGCGACCCCTGCGCGCTGGGCACCGGCAACGCTGCGCAGTGCGCGCGCTTCAATGCCGCGGCGGTGGGCTCGTATGACTCGCTGAACGCGGCCAACCTGACCGGCGGCTATTTCTTCGGCGGCAACCCGGACATCCGGGCCGAAAAGGGCAAGTCGCAGACACTGGGCTTCGTGTTGCAGCCGGCGGCGCTGCCCGGGCTGTCGTTGTCGGTTGACTACTACACCATCGAGATCAAGGACGCGGTCGGCCAGGTGCAGCCGATCGACGCGCTGACCAGCTGCTACATCACCGACCCGCGCGCCGACAACCCGCTGTGCGCCGCCGTCACGCGCGATCCGGCGACCGGCCGCATCAAGGACGGCTTCCCCGTCGACCGCAACCTGGCGCTGATCAAGCAAAGCGGCTTTGACATCGACTTCAGCTACCGCCAGGCCAATCCCTTCGGCCTGAACGGCCAGCGTGCCGTCGTGCAGTACCAAGCCTCGCTGATGAGCAGCTACACGATCCAGCGCAACCCGGTACTGGACCCGGTGGACTGCAAGGGCACTTACGGCTTCCGTTGTTCATCGGACGCGGTCACACTCGTGATGCCTGACTATCGCCATCGCTTGTCGTTGGCCTGGAGCTTGGGCGAGAACACCGCGCAGATCGGCTGGCGGCGGATCGGCAAGGTGCGCGACAGCGCAGTCGGTAGCACGGGTTCGATCCCGGCCTACGACACCTTCGATCTCAACGTCTCGGTCGCCACACCGATCAAGGGCCTGACGATCAATGCCGGCGTCGACAACCTCACCAACAAGGCGCCGCCAACGGGCATGACCAATCCGGGCGTCTACAACACGTTCACGGATACCTACAGCGCGCTGGGGCGCAGCTACGGCTTGTCAGCGACGATGAAATTCTGAGCTGTGGGCCGCCGCAGGTGGTCTCAGGCTGCCTCGACGCTCGGTCGAGGGTGGAGTCCCGGCGGCGCAGCTTTGCGTTGGCTGGGCAGCGCTCGCTTCGACTGCATGACCACCAGAAATGCGCTCATTGACCTGAGCTCTTGTAGATGAATCTCGGCTTCACGCCAATCGACTGGGCGGTCCTTGCGGGCTACGTCATCATCATCGCGGTGGCCGGCGTGCTGTCGACCAGGCGGCAGATGCGCAGTGCCGGCGACTACTTTCTCGCGGGCCATCAGGTACCCATCTGGTTGGTGGCGGTGTCGGTGCTGTCGACCACCCAGTCGGCCGCAACCTTTCTTGGCGCGCCCGACAGCAGCTACCGCGGTGACTACACCTACCTCGGCAGCAACGTCGGCGC
>JBIJAP010000390.1:0-3663 GCA_044345715.1 Rubrivivax sp. | reverse complement strand
GCACGCGCGCCGTCAACGTGACGGCCGGGTTGGCGAGGTCTTCGACACGGCCGAAGACATACAGCGTCTGCCCGCCGATGGGCGGCAGGAAGACCTCGAGGTCGCTGCGCGTCACGAGCTCGGGGTACATGCCGCCGGTTTCTTCGAACAGCGCGCGGCGCAGGTCGGCTTCGGCCACCTTGAAGCGCTCGGCCACGCCCGGCAACCACCACACCGGCTCGACCGCGATCTTGGTGACGGTGGCTGACGCGTCATCGAGCAGCACCTCGCCGTCGATGGCCAGGCGCTGGAAAGCGATGGCCTGCTTGATCTCGGGCAGGTGGATGTGCGCCTTGGTAACGGCGATGGTGGGGCGCACGTCGTAGCCGGCCGCCAGGTGTTCGGCGAAGGCCGTCTGTACGCTGGCGCCCCAAGGGTCGAGCGAGACGATCTGGTGCGCATCACCCCAGGCCGCGTGGGGGCCGATGAGATCGGTGGGCGCGGTGTTGGTGAGATCGGCGCGATGGCCGCGCGGCAGGTTGCCGGCCGCCACTGCCAGCGCTCGGTACACGCCGTAGCTGCCGCTGTGCGAGCCGATCACGTTGCGCTGGCTGCGGTTGGTGGTGCTGCCGACCACGGGCCCGCGCTCGGCGGCGGTGGCCGCGCCCCACACCAGCGCGGGTGCGCCGCTGGCGCCCTGGCCGGGATGCGAGGTCAGGCGGATGTGGCGCGGCGGGGTTTCCATGAGGGGGCAAGCAAGGGCGGGCAAGGCCGGAAGGGGCGAAGCTGGAAGATACGCGAGAAGCACGGGCCTTCCCGCCCGAGGGCCAGGAGTGTGAGATTTTCCTTGGCAAGCCGCGAGGCCCCCGGAGAGTGCGCGACGGCGGAGGCTGTCGCTGGTTCAGGCGCAGACCCGGGCGCCAGTGCCACGGTGCGCGTGAGCCTCGTCGATGGCGCGATGCAAGTCTCCACCGAAGGTGTGACGCTGCCGGCCGGTGTGACCACAAGGGTGCGGCGATCAGCTGCAACCGCCGTTCAACCGCGCCACCGGGGCAGCTGCCCTATCGCGTCGCTGGACAGCGCAAAGAGCAGCAGGCTGGTGTTCGTTGCCAGCCCGCTCACACGAAGCCGCGCACTGGCAGCGCCGCGCTGCGCTGCAGCCAGTTGCGCGCCGAATAGGCCGCCGTGCCGCAGGTGGCGTGCAGCGTGTAGGCCATGCGCGAGCGCAGGCTGCGGTTGGGGGCGCTGTAGTGCGGCAAGAGGCCGTGGAAGACGATCAGCGTGCCGGCGTCCACCGGCAGCGGCTGCGCCGTGGCGGTGGACGGCCACGGGCGGCGGGACAGCGGCTCCATGCGCAGCCGGCCCGTGCCACCGGCCGGCTCGTGCACGTAGCGTTCACGCAGTTCGCCGCGCTCGCCCCGGTGGCCGCCGGGTTCGGCCCATAGGCAGCCGTTGTCGAGCGTGGCGTCTTCGAGCGCGAACCAGAAGGTCGTCACGGTGATCGGTGTGGTTTCGAAGAAGCTCGCGTCCTGGTGCCAGCCGACCTCGCCGCCGATCTGCGGCTGTTTGAAGATGACCTGGCTCTGCCAGACCTGCGGCTGCTGAAGGCCCAGGTCGGCGGCCAGTTCGGCCAGCGCCGGGCCCTTGCTGAAGGCTGAGAACACCGGGTCGAGATCGTGCAGGGCATGGCCGATCTTGTTGATGCTCTGCGCCTTGGGCACCACCAGGCACCCCTCGGCATCGAGGGCTTCCTCCTCGAAGAAGCAGTGCACCGCTTCGGCGCTGGCCAGCAGGCGCGCGTCGGCCACGAGGCTGCGGTCGCGCGTGGAAAAGCGGCTGGCGCCGGCGGCGGGGTCGAAGGCCCCGACGATTGCCCGCGCACGCTCGCACACCGCGGCGGTGTCGCCGGGCGACTTGAAGCCGGGTAGCACGAGCCAGCCTTGTTCCTGGTAGGTGGCCTTCTGGAGAGGGGTCAACATGGGTGGCGGGTGTTGCGCGGCGGCATCAGGGGCGCGGGCCTGGCGGCGGCCTTCATCAGTATTGGGGGGGTCCGCCGGCATCATCCATGCTACTTCGATGCGTCTCGCCATCGAGTCGATGCACCGGCTGCCTTGCAGCGGTGCCCCCACAGCCCGTCGGAGCGCCCCGTCATGTGAAAGATGCCCCAAAAGAATCTCCTCCTGCACCCGATTGCTGCAGCCGCCATCCTGGCTGTGCTCCATTCCGGTGCTTCGGCCCAGACCGCACCCGCCAACCCCGAGGGCGGACTGCAGGTGGTGACGGTGACCGCCGAGCGCCGGGTGGAGAACATCCGCGACGTGCCGAGCGCGGTGACGTCGCTGTCGGGCGAAACGCTCGAGGTGCTGAACTCCGGCGGCCAGGACATCCGCCAGCTCGCCGGCCGCGTGCCCAGCCTGAACATCGAAAGCTCCTTCGGCCGCGCCTTCCCGCGCTTTTACATCCGCGGCATTGGCAACACCGACTTCGACCTCAACGCCAGCCAGCCGGTGAGCCTGGTGTTCGACGACGTCGTGCAGGAGAACCCCATCCTGAAGGGCTTCCCGATCTTCGACATGGCCTCGATCGAGGTGCTCAACGGCCCGCGCGGCACGCAGTACGGCCGCAACTCGCCGGCCGGTGTGGTGCGCTTCGAGTCGGCCAAGCCGATCCGCAGCTTCGAGGCCTATGCCTCGGCGGCCATCGGCAGCAACCGCATGTTCAACGTCGAAGGCATGGTCAACACGCCGCTGGGCGACAGCGCCGCGCTGCGCGTCAGCCTGCAGAGCCAGAACCGCGACGACTGGGTCACCAACACCCGCGGCGCGCCCACGGCCGAGCTCGAGGGCTACAACGACAACGCGGCGCGTGTCCAGCTGCTGGTGACGCCGAACAAGGGCTTAAGCGTGCTGTTCAACGTACACGCGCGCGACCTGAAGGGCTCGGCGCGGGTGTTCCGCGCCAACATCATCAAGCCCGGCACCAACGAACTTGTTGACGGCTTCGACGAGAAGAAGGTCAGCCAGGGCGGCATCAACAGCCAGGACGTGCAGACCATGGGCGGCAGCGTGCGCGTGCGCTACGACCTCGGCGGCATGGCGCTGAGCTCCATCACCGGCTACGAGAGCGTCGAGTCGTTCTCGCGCGGCGACATCGACGGCGGCTTCGGCGCCGTGTTCCTGGGCGCGGGCAACTTCGGCCCCGGCTTCATTCCCTTCGACGCCGAGAGCGGCGACGGCCTGCCCAAGCACAGCCAGTTCACGCAGGAGTTCCGCCTCGAGAGCACGACCAAGGGCGCGCTGCAGTGGATCGCGGGCCTGTACTACTTCGATGAGTCGCTCAACATCGACAGCTTCAACTACAGCAGCCTGGGCGGCAACACGCGCAACGGCTTTGCCACGCAGCAGCAAGACAACAAGGCCTACGCCATCTACGGCACCGTCAACCTCGACGTCAGCGACGCCATCAAGCTGCGCGGCGGCCTGCGCTACACCAAGGACGAGAAGGACTTCGTCGCCGACCGCTTCCAGGCGCCGCCCTTCAGCCCCACCTTCATCGGCCGCCGCACTGCCAACACCAGCGCCACCAACACCAGCGCCGACTTCTCCGCCAGCTTCGCGCTGAACAAGACGTCCAACGTGTATGCGCGCGTGGCCACGGGCTTCCGTGCGCCGGCCATCCAGGGCC
>JBIJAP010000389.1:0-3666 GCA_044345715.1 Rubrivivax sp. | reverse complement strand
CTCGGTGCAAACGCCTTGCAGCACGGCGTCGGCCGCTTCGTTGATCAGCATGGCGGCCGTGCGCGCCACCACGAGCCCGGGCGTGTCGGCCACGGGCTGTGGCGCAAAGCCCAGTGCCTGCAGCCAGCCGGCGGCGTGCTCGCACCACGCGGCGCTGCTCGACGGCGCCATGGCGTAGGCCAGCGCGCCGGGCTCGGTGTGCAGCGGGCGGTCGAACACGGCGACGTCGGCGATGCCGCTCTCGGCGACCCATTCGGCGGCGGTGAGGCCGTTGGTGAGCATCAGGTGGGCGCCGTCCACTTCGAGCCCCGTCCAGGCGCTGGACGGCAGCCGCGCGGGGCCGAAGCCGAGAGACTCGAGTGCCGCCGCAGCGCTCAAGGCCAGCGCATCTGCGATCGCGCCGCTGCCGTGCACGGTGACTTCGCGTGCCGCCTGCAAGGCGCGTTGGGCCAGGGCCGCATCGGGCGAGGGAAGGGCGGGCGCACCGCCGGGGTAGGCGTAGAAGCCGCACCCGCTTTTGCGCCCGAGCAGCCCGCCGGCCACCATCTCGGCCTGCACGAGGCTGGGCGCAAAGCGCTTGTCCTGGAAGTTGGCCTCGTAGACCGATTTCGTGACGGCGAAGTTGGTGTCGTGCCCGATCAGGTCGATCAGCTCGCAGGGCCCCATGCGGAAGCCCGCGCCGCGCAGGCAGGCGTCGAGAACGGCGGGCTCAGCCGCCTGCTCCAGCAGCAGCGCCAGCGCTTCGGCGTAGTAGGGCCGAGCGATGCGGTTGACGATGAAGCCCGGCGTGCTCTTGGCGTGCACCGGCACCTTGCCCCAGGCCTGGCTGAGCGCCTCAATGCGCGCGGCGACAGCGGGCTCGGTCTGTAGGCCCGACACCACCTCCACCAGCTTCATCAGCGGCACGGGGTTGAAGAAGTGCATGCCGACCAGGCGGCCGGGGTGCTTCAGCCCGTTGGCGATGGCGGTGACGCTGATCGACGAGGTGTTGGTGGCGAGGATGCAGTGCTCGTCGACCAGGGCCTCGAGCTCGCGGAAGAGGGTGCGCTTGGCGGCGAGGTCTTCGACGATGGCTTCCACGACGACGGCCGAATCGGCTAGCGCGGTTAAGCCGCTGGCGGGTTGGATGCGGTCCAACGTGGAGTTGGCTGCTTCCGGCGTGAGCTTGCCTTTGGTGACCAGGTTCTGCAGGGTGGTGGCGAGCTTGGCCTTGGCGTCGTCGGCGGCGCCTTCGCGAGCATCGAACAGGTGCACGGGGTGGCCGGCCTGCGCAGCGATCTGAGCGATGCCGGCGCCCATGATGCCGGCGCCAATCACGGCGATGGGGAGGGGTTGTGGGTTCATGGTGTTGATCCGTTGGCGCGAGCAAAGGCGGGGGCGGTGGGCCGGTGTCGCTTCGTTGCTTGCCCCCGCTGCGCGGGGGTGCCCTGCGATGCTCGGATCCTTGGCCCCACGGCAAAACTCGCTACGCGGCCTGCGCCCGCTCCGCTCAAACAGTTGCCGTGAGTCAGTCCACGAAGCGCGCTGCGCGCGCGGGCCAAGAATCCTGCGCTTCTCGGCTGCGCAAAGGCGCGCCACCGGCCCACCGCCCCCGCCTTTGCCAACAACCGGGGTTGGCCGTCGCCGAAAACCAATGCCGTTACTTGAGCGGCTTTCACTGCCCAGGCGAGTTCCACGCCGCCGCCCGCTTGCCCAGAAACGCCGCAAATCCTTCGCGCGCCTCGTCGGTGCCGCGCACACGCGCGATGGTCTGCGCCGTCAGCTCGACGGTGGCGTCGGTCACCGGCCCCACGTGTAGCTGGGCGAACAGCGTCTTGATCTCGCGCTGCGCCTGCGGGCCGCCGGCCAGGAGCAGGCCCACGACTTCATCGACCGCGGCATCCAGGGCGTCGAGCGCCACGAGCTTGGTCACCAGCCCCAGCGCCAGGGCTTCTTCGGCGCCGATGCGTTCGGCTGTGAGCGCCAGCCGGCGCGCCTGGCGCTTGCCCAGGGCGTTGGTGACGTAAGGCCCGATCACCGAGGGCAGGATGCCGAACTTGGCCTCGCTGACCGAGAAGCTCGCGTGGGCCGCCGCCACGGCGATGTCGCACACGCAGGTCAGGCCCACGCCGCCACCGAGCGCCGCGCCCTGAACGCGCGCCACGGTAGGCTTCGGACAGCGCTCGATGCGCGCCAGCATGCCGGCAAAGCGCCGCGCGTCGGCCACGTTCCACTCGAGGCTGGCCTCGCTGGCGCGCTGCATCCATTGCAGATCTGCCCCGGCGCTGAAGTGCTTGCCCTCGCCGGCGAGCACGATCACGCGCACCGCGGTGTCAGCCTCCAGCTGCGCGAAGGCCGCGTCGAGCTCGCCGATCATGGCCTCGTCGAAGGCGTTGAACACCGCCGGCCGCGCCATCGTCACTTGGGCCACGCCCGGGGCGCGGGTGTGAATGCGAACGCTGTTCATCAGAGGCTGCCCATCAGTAGGTTTCCAGGTGCAGCCGGCCCTGGGCCTTGAGGCTCGCGCCCACCGCGTTCCAGTCGAGGCCGGCCTTGCGGGCGATCTCCGACAAGGCCAGCACGACGCCTTCTTCCATCGACTTCAGGCCGCAGACGTAGAAGTACGCGTCGGGGTCGGCCAGCAGCGGCGCCAGGTCGGCGGCACGCTGGCGCATCAGGTCCTGCACATACACCTTGGGCTGGCCCGGCATGCGGCTGAAGGCCAAATTGATGTCGATGAAGTCCTTGGGCAGGCTCTGCAGCGGGCCGAAGTAGGGCAGCTCCTCCTTCGTGCGCGCGCCGAAGAACAGCATCAGCTTGCCGCCCTCGAACTTGCCGGATTGACGGAGCCGACGGCGCCACTCGGTCATCGCGCGCATCGGTGCGCTGCCGGTGCCGGTGCAGATCATCACGACGTGGCTCTTCGGGTGGTTCGGCATCAGGAAGCTGGCGCCGAAGGGGCCGATCACCTGCACCGCGTCGCCTACCTTCAGGTCGCACACGAAGTTGCTCGCCACGCCGCGCACGGGGCGGCCGTCGTGGTCTTCGAGCACGCGCTTCACGGTGAGGCTGACGTTGTTGTAGCCGGGTCGCTCGCCGTTGCGCGGGCTGGCGATGCTGTACTGGCGCGCGTGGTGCGGGCGGCCCTTGGCATCGGTGCCCGGCGGCACGATGCCGATGCTCTGGCCCTCGAGCACCGGGAAGGGCATGGCGCCGAAATCGAGCACGACGTGCTGTGTGTCGTAGTCCGGCTGGCCGTGCGCGCCGACTTCGGTGACGCGGTGGTTGCCCACCACGGTGGCGGTGATGGTTTTCTGCGCCGCCTTGGGGCCGTAGAGGTTGGTGTAGGCGTGGGCGGCGCTCCAGGGCGGCAGCGTGGCGCCGTAAGAGGTGGCCGCGAACGGCGCTTCTGCCGCGGCCGGTGCTGCAGGAGCCGCCGCCTCGGCGGGCGACGCGGCTTCGACAGGCTCAGCCTGAACGGGAGTGGTGGGCAGCGGCTTCTCTTCGGGCAGCACATCCCAGCCCAGCTGCTCGTCGAGCGAGTAGGCCTCGGCGCGGATCACCGTGCGGTAGTTGTCGATGCTGCCAGTGGGGCAGGGCGAGATGCAGGCGTTGCACCAGTTGCACTTGTCTGCGTCGACGACGTAGTTGCGCGAGTCGTGCGAGATCGCGCCCACCGGGCACATC
>JBIJAP010000040.1:0-13831 GCA_044345715.1 Rubrivivax sp. | reverse complement strand
GAAACCAGCCGTTTCGTGCGCGAAGGCGGACGCTGGTTCTATGCTGGCGGCGATGTCGACTGAGAGCCTGAGATCAGCGCCCGCGCATCTCGACCACGATCACCACGCGCCGGTTCGGCAGCAGGCACTCTTGCAGATCGACGCGGCGCGTGAAGCGCAGCTCGCAGCTCTCGACCTGCTGCGAGTCGCCGCTGGCCTCGGTGCTGATGAGCTGGGCATCGAGCCCCAGCCGCACCAGCATCTCGCGCACGGTCTGCACCCGGCGCTCCGACAGGCGCTGGTTGTAGTCGCTCTGCCCCGTGCGGTTGAGGCGGTCGGCGTGGCCTGTGAGCTTCACGCTGACGACATCGAAATTCTCGCGTTGGATGCGCTTGACGAGGTTCTCGACCTGCGCCTTCGAGTAGGGCCGGATGTCGTTGGCACGGTAGCCGTCGAAGTTGAACAGCACATGGGCGGCCAGTTCCAGCTGGCGCTCGCGCACGGGCGGCATCGGCGCCGCGCGGGGCACCGGCACCGGCACGACCACGGGTGGCGGCGGGGGAGGCGGCAAGCAGCCCTCGGCCAGCGACTGCGCCTCGCCCAGCAGGTCTTCGGCGATCTGCACGTAGGGCTTGGCGTGGCGCCACTGCTGCTGGTTGAATTCGTTGCCGGCATGCACCAGCTCGACCTCGGCGCACGAGGCCTTGGCCTGCGCGCAGGCCCAGCCCGCGTGCTTGCGCAGCGCGAAGGCACGGTCCCAGAGGTCGGGCCGCAGGCGCGCCGCGCCGTTGACCAGCGGCGTGTCCATCGGCAGCGGCGACACGCCGGTCTCCATGCCGATGATCAGCTTCTCGGACTCGGTCAGCGCCTCTTGCGTGAAGGCGCTGCGGTCGTTGCGCGTGTACTCGTGGAAGCTCACGTCCAGCCAGCACTGGGCCTTGCTGAGGTGGTAGTCGCGCACCGGGCGGCCGCGGTCGTTGAGGCCCTTGATGCGGCCCTGCAGCGCCTCGTAGGCCTGCTGGTCGGCCTGGATCGCGCGGTCGGTGATGCGCTGGCTGGCGCTGTGCAGGCGGGTCGTGGGTGCGGAGGCAGCAGCTGCAGCGGAAGGCGCCGCTTGCGCCAGGGCCCCATGCATCGGGGCGACAGCCGCCGCGAGCACGCCGGCCAGCGTCCAGGCAGAGACGTTCTTCATCGGTCGAGACTCCGGTTGACCTCGCGGTCGCGGCCCTTGAACAGGTTTTCGTCGAACTTGAAGCGCAGCCGCACGTAGGCGCCAGCGCGGGTGTACTCGTAGCCCACGAGGTCGGCGTCGCCGGCAAAGCCGCTGGCATTGAAACCGAACGACAGCCACAGGTTCTGCTTCAGCAGATAGCCGGCCTCCACGCCCAGCGCCGTCTGGCGCGCGCCCTGCTGGCCGAACTGGGCCGCGCCCATCAGGCCCAGGTCCCAGTCTTCGGTGATGTCGTACACCACCCGCGCCGCGAGCAGCTGTGCGGCAAAGCTGCTGGGCACACCGCCCTCGAACCGATCGCGCTGCCACTTGGCAGCGGCGCGGCCACTCACCCACCAGGGGCGCGACGGCTGCCAGTCGGCGTGCGTGGACAGGATCCAGGCCGCGCTGCGCAGCTCGCCCGACAAGGCGTTGCTGGCATCGCGCTCGAACTTGTGCTCGATCTTGGCCAGTGCATTGACGCGGTTGCGGTCGGTGTCGCGGAAGGCCAGGCCCAGCTGCGCCCGGTTCTGCAGCACGTCGCCACGGGCAGCGTAGTCGGTCAGCAGCGTGTGGTTGCGCGCCAGCAGGGTCCAGTCACGGGCCAGCTTGCGCGCGACGGTGGCCTGCGCCAGCAGGGTGTCGAAGCGCTCGTTGTCGGGCGTGGACGCGATGTCGCCCGAGCGCCGCAGCTCCAGCCGGCCGCCGGCGCGCCACAGCTCGCTGGCGCTGTAGTCGATACCGGTGCTGATGGCGTCGACCTTGGCGGTGGCGCCCGACAACACGCGCAGCTGCTCGTAGGCGACGTTGACGCGCACGCCTTCGGCCACGGTCCAGAACTGGCGCACGCCCGAGGCCATGACGGCATCGCGCCCGGCGATGGCGTCACGCAGCCGGTACTC
Source organism: Rubrivivax sp. (assembly GCA_044345715.1). GTDB lineage: Bacteria > Pseudomonadota > Gammaproteobacteria > Burkholderiales > Burkholderiaceae_C > Rubrivivax. Next base: position 11,740 of record JBIJAP010000040.1, on the reverse strand, counting down.
GCTGAAGAGCTGCGTGTCGCGCCAGTAGCTCGACTCGACGCCGAACACCAGCGCCTGCGCGCTGCGCCCGGTGTCAGACACGCCGCCCAGCTGCACCCAGCCGCTTTGGCGCTCCAGGCGGCCGAAGAGGCGCGTGCGCTCGGCCACCTGGAGCTCTGCGCCCAGCGCGGCGCGGCGCCGGCGGTCGCCGTCGACGCTGTCTTCGAACTCGCCGCCCAGCGTCAGCCGCTCGGTGGCGCGCCAGCCCAGGCCCAGGCGCACGCTGGTGCTGTCCAGCCGCGTGCCCGCGGCCAGCGAGCTGGTGGCGGCCGGCAGGCCGCCTTGCCGCACCACCGGCAGGCCCGTGGCCGGATCGAGCACCTGCTGGCCGTAGCCCAGCGCGCCGCCGCCGCTGCCACTGGCCAGGCTGCCAGACAGGCCGTTGGTGTTGTCGAAGGGCCAGCTCAGCAGCCCGTTGCCCTGGGTGCCCACGGTCTCGTCGCTGTGGCGCAGGCTGGCGTCGAGCGTCAGCCGCTCGGCCAGGCGCCAGCGCAGGCCCAGCGCCTCGGCCCCGCGCACGCCGCCGCCGGGGTTGCGGTCTTCGCTCTGCAACGCCTCGGCATAGAGCCTCACGTTGTCGGTGAGCTTGTAGGCGCCCTTGGCGTACAGCTCGTCTCGGCCGCCTTGCAGCGGCGCCGTGGGGTTGTTGAAGAGCGGCGACGAACGGCCCGCGAACACACGTGCCTCGGTGCGCTCGCCCTCGTGGGCCAGCTCCACGCGCGCAGCACGGCCGTCGACTTCGCCCACGCGCGTGGCCAGCGCCGCACTGCCGTTTTGGTTGGTCGGGTTGGTGTTGACGGTGCTCGTGCTCTCGGCCACCTCCACCACCAGCGCCGTGCGCTCGCCGATGCGCCAGGTGGCGTTGCCGCTGCGCAGCTCGTAGGGGCCGAGCGGGTTGCGGTCGCTGACGAGGCTGCCGCCGATCTCCAGGCCGGCGCCAAGCAGCCACTGCGCGTCGCCACCCACAACCCAGAAGGGTTCGCCGCCCTGGTCGATCTCGTAGGTGACGCGCAGCGACACCGGGTTCAAATCAGCGTCGACCGAGGGCAGGAAGGTGTTGAGCAGGATGCGGCCCGAGAAGGGCTCGAAGCTGTAGTCCACCAGCCGCACCAGCGCCCGCACCTCGACGATACGCGAGGGCTGGTTGCGGTCGCGCACCAGCACCTCGACCTTCTCGCTGCCCTCGAGCAGGCCGCTGTTGCGCAGGCCGTAGGGGCCGGAGCCCTGGCTGGCGAACTCCTCCACCACCTGGCGCAGCGAGTCCCGGAAGGCAAACACATTGCCCGTCAGCTGGCGGTTCTCGTGGTGCAGGCGCACGCCGGTGGCGCTGCGGTTGTAGTTGCCCAGGCTGCGCTGCTTGAGCGAGGCCACCGCACCCTGGCCGAGCGGCTGCGCAAAGCCGTCGCCGGTGACGAAGTCGCCGTACAGCACGTAGCTCTTGCCCTTGTCCAGGCGCAGGTACAGGCGTTCGGCCGAGCGCGCGTCGAAGCTCTTCAGCGCGCTGTCGCCGTACACCGGGTACAGCTCGTCGGGGCGGATGTCGCGCAACAGCCGGCTGCGCGTTTCCTTGTCGCTGTCGAACGCAGCCGTGAGCAGCACGTCGCCGCGCACTGTGCCCTTCAGGTAGAACGCCGCGCGTGCGCCGGCACGGCCGCGGCCGTTGCTGAAGTCGCGCGACCAGCGCTCGAGTTCGCGCTCGAAGGGGTCGCCACGCCGCACGGGCTGCACCGCAACCTTTCCACTGAGCCGCACCACGCCTTCCAGCAGGCCGGCCGCGATCATCGGACGCAGGTCGGGCAGGAAGCTGATGACGCCGGCCGCGACCTCGCCACCGGCGCTGACGCGCACGCGCACGTCCTGCGGCTCGGCCGGCGCCAGCAAGGTGAAGGTGGCGACGCCGCCGTCAACCGCGATCTGCACGCCGGGTTGCACGCGGTCGGCATCGCGGCCGCGCGGGCCGGCTTCGTCGGTGCGGGCACCGGGCAGCAGGAGGCGGCCGCCGCTGTGCTCCACGGTGATGATGGCCTTGCCTTGCAGGGGCTGGCCGTCCTTGTCGAGCAGGCGCACGCTCAGCGTGACGGCGCTCTGGCCGTCGGCGGGCAGGCCGTCGCGGTCGACCTCGACGACGATGCGCGCCACCACCGCCGCAGGCTTGCCCTCGCCGCGGAACAGGCCCGGGCGGATGCTGTCGGCCTGCGGGTTGCGCGGGTGCAGCGCGGCGTCGCCGGCCGCCAGCGGCGTGAAGCGCACGTCGGCGGGTGAACCCGTAGCCGCCGTCTGCGCGGCCGCAGCCAGCGGCAACCACAGCGGCAACCACAGCGACCATGAGCGAGGCAGGCCGCGCACCAACCGACGCAGGCGCTTCATCGCGCGCCTCCCGAGGGTGCAGCCGGCGTGCGCGGCTTGGGCGCCTGCTGGTTGGCACCGTCGGTGCCCTGGGCCGGCGAGCGCAGCGTGTCCAGGCCGTGGGCCTTGCTGTCGAAACGCAGCGCAGGGCTGTCGCGCCGCTCGGTCTCGGGCGCTCGCACCTCGCCCTGGGCTCGGCGCGCCTTCACCTGCTCGAGCACGGTGTTGCTGCAGCTGCCCTCGGCAAAGTCGGCGCGGTGCAGTTCGCCGTTCTTCAGGTCGAGCCAGCGGCTGTGGGCGTCACCGAGGTTGCGGCTTGACGTGGTGGTCAGGCGCGAGCCGCGCGGCAGCGTCAGGGCGTCGACCTTCAGCACATGGCTCTTCGGCGGCAGGCCGCACATCGAGTACTTGCCTTCGCTGTCGCTGACGAAACTGGTGCCGTCCTGCATCACCAGGCGCACGCCGGGAATGCCGAGTTCCTCGGGGTCTTGCACGTGGTTGTTGTTGCAGTCGACGAAGATCTTGCCGGCGAAGCAGGCCGCCGAGCCGAAGACGCCGCCGCTGACGCGCACTCGGTGCTGGCCCTCGTTGGTGGCGATGGAGCCCGCCAGCGGCGAGAAGTCGGCCCCGACGCAGCCGGCCGGCACGCCGCAGGCATGCGCCCGCGCGCGGTTGAGGCCGTCGCCTTCGGCGGCGCCGACGCCGATGCGCACGCGGTAGTGCAGCACGAATTCGCGGCTGGCCGGCATGGCACCCAGGTTGAAGGCCAGCTGCGGGCCGATGCCGCCCTGCGGATCGGCGATGGCCACGCCGTTGGCCGTGGCCGTGCCGCGGATGTAGGTGAATCCCGCCGGCAGGCGGTCGACCACGGTGGTCTGCCGCGGCAGCGCGCCGACCGCAGCACGCACGGTGATGGCGTAGCGCACGCTGTCACCGATCTCGGCCTGCGCGCGGTCGCCGGTCTTGGCCAGCGTCAACGCGCTGGGCAGGGCCGGATCGAGCGGGATGTGGTTGTGGATCACGTTGGCGCCGGCCGAGCCACTGGTGAGCGTGAGGAAGTAGCTCGTGGCCGGGCCGACCGGGCCCGTGGGCGCACCCGCGTTGGGCTGCACGGGGAACACCGAGCCCGGCCCGCCCGGCGGCACCAGCGGGCCGGCCGACGGCGCAATGGCCGTCGACACGAAGCTGAAGCCGGTCGGCGGCACGACCTCGATTGCGAAGTTGCAGCTCGGTGGCGCGCCCGGCGTGAACAGGAACTGGTAGAAGCCGTCGGCGCCCACCGTCATCGAGATGCGGTCACCGGCGATGGTGTAGCCACCCGCACCGGCGCCCACCATCTGCGTGGCCGGGTTCCAGCCGCTGCAGGCGCCGTCGGGCCGCAGCGTCACCACCGCGCCCGGCACAGCCTGGCGCAAGCCAGAGTCGTAGACGACGCCGCTGGGGTCGACCGGCAGGCTTTGCTGCGGCAACTCCTGCCCGGGCGCGAGCACCACGGTCAGGGTCGGATCGGCCCCGGCGCCGGTGCAGGAGCTGATGCTGCCCAGGCTGGGCGTGGCCAGGCAGCTGGCGCCCGAGGAACCCGGTGCTGTCTCGCCATTGACCGGGTAGCCAAACACCACGCTGGAGCCGGGCTCGCGGAAGCGCACCGCCAGCGGCGTGCCCGGCAGAAGATTGCCGACGCGGTAGGCGCCGTTGCGGTCGGTCGTGGCACGGCCGACGATGGTGTCGGTGGCGGCATCCAACACCTCCACCAGCCAGCCGGCGAGGCGGCGGTCGCCGCCATCGAGCAGCCGCAACGCGGCGCCCACGTCGTGCCATACGGTGCCCGACACCGCGCCCGGCCGCTGCACCGGTGTGGGCCGGCGGCAGGCTTCGTGCACGGGCGCGGCGCCGCACACCGGCAGCGCCGCCGGGTTGCCGGCGAAGGCGTCGCGCTGCGCGGGCGTGGGGCCTCGGGCCTCGATCTCGCCACCGCCTTCGACCAGCACCGCGTTGTCCACGCTGCCGGCATCGGCCGCGGCGGCCGCCACCGCGACGACGATCTCGATGTCGCCCACGGCCGTGGCCCCGGCGGCCAACGCGTCGCTGCGGCTGCACGCCAGCTGCGTCGCGCCCACCGCGCCTGTGCAGGCCCAGCCGGCGCCCGTGGGCACGGCCGCCAGCGTCAGGCCCAGGGGCAGGCGATCGCGCACGATGTACTCGCCACGCGTGGCCACTTCGCCGCTGTTGCGCACGCGGATCGTGTAGCGGCCCGGGAAGCCCACCGTGAAGCGGTCCAGCCCCAGGCTCTTGCTTACGCGCAGGTCGGGCGACTCGGACAGTTCGCCGAAGTTGTTGTCGATGCTGGCCACGCCGGGGGCCAGCACGATGCCGGAGATGACCGAGGCGCCCGCGCCGGGGACCGTGGCGGTGCCACCGGCCGAGCCGGGGCGCGTCTGGCCATCCACCGTGCCGGCCGGCTGCGTGGGCTGCGTCACGAGGTAGGTGCCCGGGCGCAGGCCGTCGAAGCGGTAGCGGCCGTCGGCATCGGTGGCCACGCTGCGGCTCACCGGGTTGCCCAGGTCGTCGGTGCCGGTGAGCACCAGCGTCACGCCCGGCAAGCCCCCTTCACCGGGGTCGACGTTGCCATCGTTGTCGTTGTCGGCCCATACCAGGCCTGCCACGGAACCGGCAGGCACTTCGCCGAATCGGTTGTCGGTGCTCGACTCGCCCACGCTCAACACGATGCCGCCGATGCGGCTGGGCGTGCTGGCCACGGCGCTGGGCGTGCCGCCGGTCGGGCCCGCCAAGGTGGTGCCGTTCACGGTGCCCGGCGGTTGTGCCGGCTCGGTGACGGTGTAGTTGCCCGGCGCCAGGCTGTCGAAGCGCCAGCGGCCGTCGGTGTCGGTGACGGTGCTGCGCGCCACCGGGCGGCCGGCGGTGTCGGTGCCGGTCAGTTCGATGGTCACGCCGGCAATGCCAAGCTCGCTGCCGCCGATGCTGCCGTCGTTGTCGGCATCGAGCCAGACGCGACCGTCGATGACGCTGTTGTTCGGGATCTCGGCGAAGTTGTTGGCGTTGCCCTGGGTGCCCGGCGTGCGCAGGTCGATGCCGCTGATGGCACTGGGCACGGTGGCTGGCGGCGTGGCCGCGCCGCCAGCGCTGCCGGCCACGGTGCTGCCGTTGTTGGTGCCGGCGGGCTGCGTGGGCTGCGTGACCGTGTAGGTGCCCGGCCGCAGGTCGGCCACGGCGTACCGGCCGTCGGGGCCGGTGACGAGGTTGCGCGTGACGGACGCGCCGATGTCGTCAGTGCCGGACACGACCAGCGGCACGCCGGCCAGGCCCAGGTCGGCTGGCAAGTTCTGCAGGCCGTTGTTGTCGAGGTCGATGAACACGGTGCCGGCAAGGCTCACGGGCAGGATCTCGGCAAACAGGTGGTTGGTGCTGCTGCCGCCCGCCGGCAGCGCGACACCGCTGATCACGCTGGGCGTGGTGGTCACCGGGCTCGCGCTGCCGCCCGTGCTGCCGGCCGTGGTGCGGCCGTTGAACGTGGCGATGCCGCCGACCACCGGCTGCGCCACCTGCTCGGTGACGGTGTAACCCGCCGGACCGGCGGCCAGGAGATCGTCGAAGCGCCAGGCCCCCGTCGCGTCGGTGGTGGTGCTGCGGGTGACCAGGTTGCTGGCCGCATCGACACCGCTGAGCGTCAGCGTCACACCCGCGATGCCCGCCTCGCCGACGCCCTGGCTGCCGTCGTTGTTGCCGTCGAGGAACACACGCCCTGCGAGGCTGGCTACACGTTCGCCGAAGTGGTTGCCCGCCGAGCCCCCCGCGGGCAGGCTCTCGATGGCGATGGCGTTGGCCGCCGGGCTGGTGCCGGCCGTGCCCGGGTTCTGGGTGCCGTTGGCGTAGCCCAGCGGCTGGTTCTGGCAGACCAGGTAGCTGCTGCCCACGGCCAAGCCGCTGAAGGCATAACCGCCCGTGGCGTCGCTCGTGGTGGTCTGCAGCACGGTGCCGGTGGTGCAGTCGGCACCTTGCACCAGGCGCAGCGTGACACCGGCGATACGGCCATCGGTGGGTGTCGGGTCGAGCGTGTCGTCGCGGTCGCGGTCGATGTAGACCGTGCCGCTGATGGCGGCCTGCGGCAGCTCGCCGAAGGTGTAGCCGCTGGCCACCTGGCCGGCCGCCAGCGCAATGCTGTCGACGCGATCGGCACCCACCGTGCCGCCGGCGGTGCCGGCGCGGTCACGGCCGTCGAGGAAGATGCCGGCGGCGACCGGGATGGCGCCTTCCACGACCGTGTAGCCGCCGCCGTTGGGGGCGATCAGGTCGTCGAAGCGGTAGTTGCCCGTGGCGTCGGTGAGCGCGCTCAGGCTGACGGGGTTGCCCAGCACATCGGTGCCGCTGAGCGTGACCGGCACGCCCTCGATGCCCGGCTCGCCGGCATCGCGCACGCCGTTGTCGACGTTGGCCGCCGTGCCAGCACCCGTGTCCTGGAACACCGACCCCGACAGCGCCGCCAGCACTTCACCAAAGTTGTTGCCACTGGAGCCCCCTGCCGGCAGATTGTTGATGCTGATGCTGTTGGCACCGGCCACGCCTGCGGCGCTGCCCGTGCCATAACCCAGCGGCTGCACCTGGCAGACCAGGTAGTTCTGGGACGTACCCGCGCCGTCGAAGCGCCAGGCGCCGGCGGCATCGGTCGTGGTGGTCTGCAGCACCGTGCCGCTGCCGCAATCGGCGCCCTGCACCAGGCGCATCGTCACGCCGGGCAAGCGGCCGGCCTCGGCCGCATCGAGCACGCTGTCGCGGCTGCGGTCGATCCAGACCAGGCCGCTGATCGAGCTGGCCTGCACCTCGCCGAAGTTGAAGTCCGCGCCGTCGACACCGGCGCCCAGGTTGATGGCGGCGATGCGGTCGGTGCCGGCGGCCGGCGTGTTGGGCTGCGCAGTGCAACCCGCGGCACAGGCGGCGCCGCCGATGAGGCCGGCGTTCACCGGGCCGTTGGCCAGGCCGGCGGGCGACGTGGGCAGCGGCTGCTCCAGCGTCAAGGCTTGCAGCGGGTCGAGGTTCTCGAAACGGAAGGCACCGCTGCCGTCGGTGGTGGTGGTGGCGATCAGGACCAAGGTGGAGGCGTCGAGCAGGCGAACGGTGGCGCCGCTAACGGGTAGATCGGTGCCGGGCGTGCGCGTGCCGTTGGCATTGACATCGATATAGAGAAAGCCGCTGAGCGAGGGCCGGCGAAGCTCGGGGAACAGGTAATCGCCCGTGCTCACGCCGACCGGCAGTACGACGCCGGTATAGAGGCTGTTGCCGGCGCTGCCGCCGCGGACGTAGCTGCCGCCGCTAGCGGGCACGGGCGGTGCGGTCGGGCCGTTGCTGAAGCCGGCCGGCTGGCTTTGCGTCAGGGTGTAGCCGGTGCCATTGGACGGCGGCAGGTTGGCAAACGTGTAGCGGCCATCAGCGTCCGTGACGACACTGCGCGTGATGGCATTGGCGAAGGCATCGGTGCCGCTCAGGTTGAGGGCCACGCCTGCGATCCGCGGTTCGGCAACGGCGCCTTGCGGCGTGCCGGCGTCGGCCCCCGCGCGCTGGCGGTCTTCGAACACCAGGCCGTTTATGGCGCTGTTCGCCACCTGGACGCTGGCCGAGCTGGTGTTGTTGCCCGTCACCGTGTCGATCGACAGCGGCTGGCCGCCGCCATCCAGCCCCGGCGAGATGCTGGCGTCGTTGGTCAGGTCGGTTCCGTAGGGGCCGACGAACAGCCCTTCCTTGGCGCGCGCCGAGAGCCGCAGCGTCACCGTGTTGGCGGCCGCGGTGCTGCCGGGGAAGCTGCCGTTCACGATGCAGTCCACCGTCTGGCGCGTGGCAGGGCTGGTCACGCTGGCCGGCGTGGCCGTGCAGCTGACCGTGCCCACGCTCAGGCCCGGGTGGCTGCCCGCCGTGGCCGTGACCGAGCCTGCGATGAACTCGAAGCCCTCGGGCAACTGATCGCTCACCCGCACCTGGGCCGTCGCGTCGGCACCGCGGTTCTGCAGCAGCAGCGACCACTGCACGGGCTGGTTCACGGCCACGGGGCTGGCGGTGAGACGCGACTTGGTGATCTCGAGGTCGGTCTTCGGGAAGATCACCTCGTTGACCGCGGCGATGTTGTTGCCGGCCGCGGCAGCCGGTGTGAAGACGCAGCTGCCCGAGCTCTCGTAGCCCAACTGCGACTCGTCGGAGCAGGCGCGTGCGGTATTGCCGAGCGAGATCACGGCTGCCGGGCCGGTGAGCGAAAACGTCAGGTCGAAGTTCACCTCGCTGGCGGGATCGAGGAAGTTGGCCGCACCCGCCGCCAGCGTGCACTCGACGTCGGCGTTGGCCCCCGCCTGCGTGCAGCTCACCGTGCCGGCGTTCTTGGTGGTGTCGAGCGTGAAGCCGCTCTCCGCCGGCTCGGCGTTGACGGCGGCCACGGCCAACAGGTTGACGCTGTAGCCGGCCGGCACGCTGAGCCGGTCCGTCATGCGCACGGCCTCGGCGCGCGAGACGCCGTTGGCCTGAACGCGGAAGCGGTAGCGCAGCGTGTCGCCGAAGCCGAAAGCCGACTGTCCCGCAGGCAGCACGCGGGTCTTGGTCTGCACCATGTCGACCTGCGGCACCTTGAAGTCGACCGTGACCTGGCCCTGGTTGTTGCCCAGCGCCTGGGCGTCGTTGCAGGCGCCGGACAGGTCGCCCGGCGGGCGCAGCCGGAACTCGCAGTTGCGCGACGCATCCAGCGCCACCGAAGCCGTGTTGGTGAAGGTCTCGACGATGCCGGTCAGCGGCATGCCGGGTGTCTTGAGCACCCGCGCGCGGATTACCACGCTGTAGAAGTCGTAGCGCGCCACCTCCAAGCCCGAGGGTGTGCTGCAGCTCACCGTGCCGGCGCCAGTATTGACGCTGCAGGTCATCGGCGGCCCCGTCACGCCGCCCAAAGGCGTGGCATCAAGAATGACGAAGCGGCTGGTGGGCAGGCTGTCGCTGACGGTGAGCGGCCCGTCGATCAGGTTCGGCCCCTGGTTGCGGGCGACGATGGTGTAGCTGACGACCTGGCCGACCCGCGGCTCGGTGGCACTGTTGGGCGGCGTCACCGTCTTGCTTGTGATGGCCGCATCGGTGCGGCCATTCAAGGTGATGGCGGCTGCATCGGACAGCGCCGCACCCGCCGCGGGCGTGAGGATGGCGTCGGGCGAACTGAGGGTGGCCGTGTTGATGAAGGTGCCGGCCTCGAACGGGCGGTCCACGCGCACAAGGATCGTGATCGTGGTACCTGGGGCGACGCCTGTGAAGCGGCAGTCCAGTTGCGCCTCGCCCGCGGCCGGCGCGGGGCAAGTCCCGCCCGCAGTGCCCACAGGCACCGTGAACGAGACCACAGGCGACGGCGTCTGGTGGCTGGGCACTCCGACAGCGGGACCGGTGGTGTTGAGGATGGCCGGCAGGAAGTCTCTCAGGTCCAGTGTCGGGATCGGCTGCTGCGCCGGGTTGACCGCCGTTGAAGGCGTGGTGATGGTGATGCGCCAGAAGTGCGACAGCGCGCTGCCGGGCACCACGGGCGGCGTGGCTGGCGAGTCGACCCAGGCGCTGCCGTTGTTTGACGATTCTTTCCGCACCCCCGCCTGCGCCTGGCCGGAGATCACGGGCGTGCCTACCGTGCCAGCATCGGCGCAGTCGGCACCGGCGTTCTGATTGCCATCGGGGGGCTGTGGCCCGGCCGTGCTGGGCAGGCCCAGATCGCTCAGCGCCGTGGCGCCGGTGCAGGCCCGGTTTTCCAGAAAGCGCGGCGCGCCGAGCGCCGGTGAGATGCGCGTCGTCAGCGCCAGCGGCAGGCTGTCACCCACGGCCAACGTGCCCGCATCGTCTCGCAGACAGACCACGCGGCGCCGGCCGGGTCCGGCTGAGTCGGCGCCGCTGTCGGTGCAGCTCCAGCCCGTGCCGGCCGACACGAACTGCTCGTCGTTGGACATGGTGTCGACCACGCGCAGCGGCCTAGGCCCGGTGCCGGCGGTGTGGACAGCGGCCACGACGCCGGTGTTGGTGACGTTGATCGTGCTCGTCATCAACGCGCCGGGCGGCAGGGGGCCGGGCGTCTTGTTCTTGGTCAGGGCCAGGTCGGCGTACTGCGGGATCACCTCAAACGGCACCATGGCCAGGTTGTTGCTGGTGTCGGTATCGGTGACGCCGCCGGGCAGCGCACCCCCTGGGCCGGTCACCACTTCAAGGCCGAACTGGCCGCTGCCGGGCGTGGCGCGGGTGGTCAAGGGAATCGCGAACACCTGCTCGCCGCCCGCGGCGACCGTGCCCGTGGTGCAGGTGAGCACCGTGCCCGTGACGCCGTTCACGGTGCCCGGTCCGCTGTTCACGCAGTCCGGCGGCAGCGACCCAATGACAAAGCCCGCCGGGATACCCAAGCGCAGCGCAGCTCCACTCAGCGTCTGGGGTCCGCCATTGATGTAGCGCGCCAGCAGCGTGTGCGGGGTGCTCGCCACCGTCGGCGCTGGGAAGCTGCCCGCGGGGCTCGGATCGCTGCCCGGCTCCACCGTGAACGGCCGCGACGCGGTGTCGTTGAGCGGGTTGAAGTCGATATAGTCGCTGCCCACGGGGACGATGGCAACGTTGTTGACGAGTCCCCCACTGCCGGCCAGCGTGGGCCGGCCCTGCAAGCTGATGGGCCCGAGGCTGGCCAGGGGCCCGCTGGCGGTGCAGCGCAGCAGCCGAGTGGCCTGCGCATCGGCCACGCTGTCGCAGCTGTAGCCGGGTGCGCTGACGCTGGTCAAGGTGAACTCGGACGCCGAGCCGGGCAGTTGGTCGGTCACCGTGACGCCGCTGCCCACAGGGATGCTGTCGCCCGTGACGATGGCAGGTGTCAGCGTGAACGTGGCCGTCTGCCCGTTGAGCAGCGTGGTGCTCGGCGCCATCGCCTTGGCGACGGTGAGGTCGCCACCGGACACGACGAAGAACGAATCCGCAGCCGAGCTCACGGGCGGCCCGGCGAAGTTGGCGGTGACATTGCCACCGCCCAGGACCCGGCCGCGAACGTTGAAGCTGAAGTTGGCGATGGCACCAGTGCCGACGGGATCAAGGGCAGTGCAAGTCACCACTTGGGCCGAACCCACCGCCCCACTGACCGAGCAGCCCGCCGGCAAAGGCCCGACGACCTCGAGCACCGAAGGAGAGTCGACAGTCACCGTCTCCGGCCCGCTGCCACCGAGGCGGGTGACCTGCACCTGCAGCAGCACCGTCTGCTCGCGCCCGATGCGTGTGGGCACATCGATCGAGTTGACCGTCAAGGAGGCCCACGCGGGAAGCGTCGAGCACATGCCCAGCAAAGAGAGCGTCAGCGCACGGACACAACGTC
>JBIJAP010000388.1:0-3681 GCA_044345715.1 Rubrivivax sp. | reverse complement strand
GTGTCCATGGTTGCTGCTCCGTCGATGAGCGAGGCGGATTGCCTCGCTCGTCAACTTCGCAGAAACGCGACTGCAACGGGTCGCCACGACGCGGCCGGAGCGCTTACCGCGCGAGCGGTTTAGTCCTGCGGCCACTACCGGTCGGTCGCCCCGCGCGCCCAGTCGTGGCCTCAGCGAGTAGCAGAACGACAGGTTTCCGGCGTCGAGTCTGGGGCCGCATGTGGCTCGACCCGGCCATCAAGAGTCGGACAGCAGGATCTGCTTGTCGGCAATTCAGTTTTGACGTCGCAATTCGAGCAGCGCTGCATGTCGATGTCGATGTCGATGACGCGCTTCTAGCGCTTCGCGCCAACGTTGGACGCGGTAGTAACCCACCAAGACAAACCTCGACGCGATATGCGACGCGACAAGCCTGCCGGAATGTTCCGCTTTGCCTTCCGAAGACTGGTACCGCCGCGAACAACTGTCAGGTTGTGCAGATGCCACTGGAGCGCTGCCACGCGCCGCAGTTAGGGCCCTGGCGAACGGGACGACCCGCAAGTGGCGGGCCGATTCGCACAACGACAAGGCAACTGGCAGGGCCTATAGCATTAGCACGCACAAGGCGCTGCCGACAGCGTAGACGGCCAGCTTGCGACCGTCGGGCGCGCGCGCCTGCAGCGCAGCGCCGCGCGCCAGTGCATCCACCGGTGCGCCGCTGACCGGCTCCTCGAGCACGCGCACACCGCGCTGATAGCAGCGCAGGAACTGCACGCGACCGCCGTCGCCAGCCTTCTTCGCGCCACCACCGTGGTCCAAGACGCCATCACCCGAGACCACCATCGAGCGAGGTTCGTCCACCACAGACGTCGCGGGCGGCACTTGCTCGTGCGCCCGCGCAACGCCCACGGCGGCCAGGGTTGCGGCGAGTGTCATCGCCAGCACAGGAACGTGTTTCATGATCGTCTCCTTATTCAGCGCACGGTGACCGGCGCGACATCGAACGTGGCGAGGCCATCGGCGATCCAGTCGGGACCGGCCGTGCGACGGAGGGCGGTCTGGGCCTCCACCAACTGGACACTACGGCCATCAGCGCCGGGGCGCAGATTTGCCGGCAAGCGGGCCGAGAGCTCAGTGCGCGTCAGCGCGCAGTAGAGAGCATGCGGACCGGCCTGCTTCAAGGTCACCCGCGGCTGACCAGGACCGTCTGTAGCCGCAGGTAGGAACAAGGGCGCGCGGGCGCTGACGGCGGTGGGCCGGCTGTCGATTAGCGGGTACAAGCTGACCGTGCCGCCGTCTGGGCTGGTGAGCATGCAGGTCATGTGGCCGGCGCGGGGTGACACAACCTGCGCGCGCAGACGCTGGCCGACAAAATAGCTGCCGTACGGGACGTTTGGGACGATACGCACGGCTTCGCCCGAGGTGCCCCAACTGCGCGGTGGCTGACGGATGTCTTCGCCGCGGGCAATGCGGGCCTGCGCGATCGCCGTCAGCAGCGGCAGCGCTACGCGCCCACCGCTCGGCGGGAGGCCCGCGTCGCGCTCGAACAGCGCGATGGCACCACGGGTTTGCGGGCCCACGATGCCGTCGATCGCGCCGAGGTCGTAGTTGCGCGCAGCCAGCGAGGCCTGCAGAAAGCGGATGCGGTCGGCCTCTTCCATCTTTTCGAAGAACATCGCCACCTGGTTGTGGACCGGCGGGCCATCCAGCTTGCGGGGGTTGGCCGGAGGCACCTGGGCCGGGCAGGTGCCCAGATCGGCGCCGGCGTGTTCGGCGAACAGCATCGCGATCGCGGTCTCGACGGCCACGCTCAGGGCATCTTCAGCGCTCTCATTGAACCCGTCGCTGACGCCGATGCGCACGCCAGTGCCGTGCCGCTTGCCATCCTGGCGGTAGGCGACGTAGCCGCCCAGATCATTGCTGGAAGTGCCCTGCTGATACACCACCTTCAAGGTCACCGTTGCACCGGTAACGTCGATGCCGTTGCCGAAGCGCTTGATCGTGTAGCTCACGACAGCTGTGTCGTAGCTGGTGCTTGCGCTGACGCCGCCATCGAAGTCACGCGCAGAGATGCCGGCCGAGCGCTGACGGAACTGCGCCGCACTGGTGACGCTGCTGACACCGCCTTCGATGACGATGTCCGGCGTCGCCAGTTCGTTTGCCGGGCCGGGCTTGAGCGCGCGCAGGCGCTCTTCCGGCGACAGGTGCACTACCTGTGCAGATGACGGCGGCGGCGAGCCCATGCTCGTGATCTGCAGGTTGGGACCGCGCACCGCCATCTTGTGCAGCGCGCGGCGCACCATCGAGCCTTGGTCGACACCCGTACGGCCCGAGGTGTCGGTGACACTCCACGCCACCAACAGTGGCGGAATGCGGGCGTCGCGCAGGTGGTCGCCCACGCAAGCCAGCATCGGTTCAGTACCGTTCCAGACACGCATCGGAACGCGCTGCGCCTGCGAGCTGATCTGCTGCTGCTGCACTGCTGCGGTCGAGTAAGGTTTGCTGGCGCAGCCCGCCAGCAACGCCGCCGCGGCGGCCAGGGGGACCGCGAGCCGGCGGCCTGGGAATCTGCGCGGTTTGGTCATGATCCCACTTCCTTTTCTGGGTAGTCGATTAGCGGCCGCAGACCAGGATCGGCGTGGTCTCGACCACGACGATCTGGTTGACGGTGCCGAGCTTGTTGGCGCCGCCGTGCTTGTCCGGCAACGGTGCGATGGTCATCGAGCACTCACCGTTCCTGTTGCCGGCAGTGCGCACGATGTCGGCATCGGCGCGCGTACGCGTGGTCGGCTGCACGGTCATCACCTGAGCGCGGGCGCGCTGGATCGATGCCTGCGAGATGTCTGGCGTGAGCAACGGCGGCTTGGAGGCCTGAGCGAAGGCGCTGCAGTTGTAGGCCGACGCGATCAGCAGGGCAGTGGCAGTAGCTTTCATCGACGATCTCCTGGAAAGTGTTTTGAAGAAAGGGGCTGCGCGCTGGCGCGCGCAGCCCGAACCGCTTACTTGCTGCGGTTCGCGTTCACGCTGTTGGTGGCAGAGGCCAGCGCACCGATTGCCAGCGCGGTCTGCGGGCTGTTGGTCAGCGTCGCGGTCTGCTTGTTGTTGCCGGCGATCTTCACGTCGCCCTCGTTGCTGTTCACCGAGTTGTTCGCTTTGGCGCCGGCACCGATGGCCAGCGCGGTCTGCGGGCTGTTCTTGAGCGTCGCGGTCTGCTCGTTGTTGCCGCCGATGTCGATACCAGCAGCGCTAGCGGCAGTTGCCGCGATGGCGAACAGGGTGAGAGTGGTGGCCTGGGTGAGCTTGTTCATGATTCATTCCTTTCGGGGTTGGGGATCAGTTACTGGCGATACGGATGTGGGCCTTGAACGGCCACACGGGAATGGCGACCAGCGGCGCCTTGACCACGACGGTGCGGTTGCCATCGACGGGCATGCCTGAGTTGATCGATATCGATGCGCTGGTGCCCGGCAGCGCGATCGTCGTGAGCGGTGCGTTTTTCAGCACCGTTGTGCGCTGGCTCGACTGCGCCATGGCCGGGGGCCAGGCCGCAACGAACACCAGCAGCGCCGCCGCAGGGGGTCCATTTGATTTCAGTGTCAAAAGTGACGGTTCGCATCGCCAGCAACGGCGCGGCCCTCGGCCGGTAAGTTGTTGATTTCAAAAGGATTGCTGTTCGGTTCGGCGCGGCGTATCTTTGGCTGC
>JBIJAP010000091.1:0-10203 GCA_044345715.1 Rubrivivax sp. | reverse complement strand
GCGTTGGCGCAGCGGTGTCATCACAGTCTCCGAGGTCCGGGGAAAAGTCCCCAGAACCAAGGTACGACTCACCGACCCAAGAAACTCACGGCGCACCACCACCGCGTCAGCGGTTTAGTTCAACGTGGCCTATGCCGAGATGGTGACGCTGTGCCGCCGCATGGGGCTCGACCCCGCTGTGGCGCTGCAGCACATGGGCCACAGCCCCTACATCGGCACCGGCGCGATGCGGCTGCGGGTGCCGTTCATGATCGCGCGCCAGTACGAACCGGCCACGATGAAGATGGTGCTGTGGCAGAAGGACATGCAGGTCATCGGCGACATGGCGCGCGCCGTGAACTGCCCGACGCCGCTGCTCGACGCCTGCCTGCCGATCTACACCGCGGCGCTGGCCATGGGCCTGGCCGAGGCCGACACCGCCGCCACGGCCGAGGTGCTGGCGCGAATGGCCGGTGGCGAGGGCTGAGCCCCCGCGGACCTTCTGCCACGCCCAAGACAACACGTCCGCGGGTTTACGAGATCGCCGCGCACGGACCGCGGCCGTACGATGTTGAAAGCGCTTTCAGATTGCTCTTGCCATTGATCCTCTCGTGCCATGGATGATCGGCGTGAGCACCGTTTGCCGTGTCTGCGTGAGATGCCCATCGTCTGTTCTTCGTCCCCCCACCCGCGCCGCCGCACCGTGCTCGGCGCTGCCGTGGCCTCATCGCTGCCACTGCCGGCGCTTGCCACCGCGCGGACGCGCCTGAGCATCGCCGCCTTCCCGATGATCGACGAGATCGTGAAGGCGGCCCTGCCGCAATGGCGGCGGCTGCACCCGCAGGTCGACATCGAGGTCGTCAGCCGGCAGTACGGCGACCACCACACGGCAATGACGACGGCGCTGTCGACATCGGTCTACCTGCCCGATGTGATGGCCCTGGAGGCGAGCTACCTCGGGCGCTTTTCTTCCGGCGGCGGCCTGGAGCGCCTGGTGGGGCCGCCGTACCAGGCCGAGACGCTGAAGGACGGCTTCGTCGGCTACGCCTATGCCGCCGGCCTGAACGCGCAGGGGCAGCCGGTGGCGGTGCCCACCGACATCGGCCCCGGCACGCTGCTGTACCGGCTCGACCTGCTCGAGAAGTCCGGCCTGCAGGTGACCGACCTGACCCCCAGCTGGGAAGCCTATGTCGAGGCCGGCGCCCGCATCAAGTCGGCCACCGGGGCCTACCTGATGGCTAACGCGCAGGCGCTGAAGGACATCCTCCTGCGCACCGGCGTCGGCCCGGACGAAGGCCTGTACTTCGGCCGCGACTCGCAGGTGCTGGTCACCTCGCCGCGTTTCGTGCGCGCGTTCACGCTGGCGCGCGAGGTGCGCCGGCGCAAGCTGGATGCGCGCGTCACGGCCTGGTCCAACGAGTGGGCCGAGGGCTTCCGGCGCGGGCGGCTGGCGACCGAGCTGTCGGGGGCCTGGATGGTGGGCCAGATGGCCAACTGGGTGGCGCCCGACACGCGCGGCCTGTGGCGTGCGGCGCATCTGCCCGGGGCCACCTTCGTGGGCTACGGCGGCACGTTCTACGCCATCCCGCGGCGGTCTGATCCGGCGCGCAAGCCGCTGGCCTGGGACCTGATCCGGCTGCTTGCGCTCGACCCGGGCCTGCAGCTGGCGGCCTTCAAGTCGCAGGATGCGTTCCCGGCCTTGCTGGCCACGCACGACGCGCCGTTCTTCGACGAGCCGCTGCCCTTTCTCGGTGGCCAGCGCGCCCGGCAGCTCTGGCGCGACGCGGCCCGGCGCATCGGCCCTGTGCGCGTGCACAAGCAGAACAATTTCGCAGACGAGGTGGTGGGCACCGAACTCGACAACGTGATGGACCGCGGCAAGGACATCGGCCTGGCGCTGGCCGACGCCGCGCGGCTGCTCGAACGGCGGGCCCGCCGCTGACCATGCGCCTGCCGCCCGCGCTCCGCCTGTCGCCCCGCTGGGCGCCGTACGTGCTGATCAGCCCGTTCCTGCTGCTGTTCGCGGTGTTCGGCGTGTTTCCGCTGCTCTTTTCGTTGGTCCTGGCGTTCCAGGCCTGGGAGCCGACCAGCGGCCTGGAGGCGATGCAATACGTGGGCCTGGAGAACTTCGTCTTTGCGCTGCAGGACCCCTGGTTCTGGAAGTCGCTGGAGAACACCGCCTGGCTGGCGCTGATGTCGGGCCTGCCGCAGCACCTGGTGGCGATCCCGCTGGCGGCCTTCATCCACGTCTCGTTCAAGACCCTGCGCGACGGCGTGATCGGCGCCTACTTCGTGCCCTACATCACCTCGACGGTGGCGATCGCCATCCTCTTCAGCTCGCTGTTCTCCACCGACTTCGGGCTCATCAACGCCGGCCTGAATGCCGTCTTCGGCATCGGCCATGTCGACTGGCTGGGCCAGCCCGAGAACGTGAAGCCCGCGATCGCGCTGATCGTGTTCTGGCGCTACGTCGGCTTCAACGTCGTGCTCTACCTCGCGGCCCTGCAGACCATCCCGCGCGACCTGTACGAGGCCGCCGACATGGACGGCGCCGGCCGCTACCAGCAGTTCTGGTGCATCACGCTGCCGAGCCTGCGGCCGATGATCTTCTTCGGCGTGACGCTCAGCATCATCGGCGGTCTCCAACTGTTCGAGGAGCCCTTCGTGCTGACCGGCGGCCGCGGCGGGCCGGACCAGGCGGGCATGACCTCGGCCGTGTACCTGTACCGCATGGCCTTCGACTTCAACGACTTCGGCGGTGCGAGTGCGATGTCGTGGGTGCTGTTCGTGTTCGTCGCGGCGCTCACCTGGGTCACGAACCGGCTGCTGCGCCCGAAGGGGCCTGACGCATGAACGGCACCCGGCTGTCGTCGTGGGCCGCCTACGCAGTGGTGGGCGTGGGCGCGCTGATCATGATGGCGCCGTTCTGGTTCATGTTCGTCTTCGCGACGCACTCGCGCAGCGAGATCTTCAACCTGCCGCCGCCGCTGTGGTTCGGCGACGACCTGGCCGCGAACCTGAAGATCCTGACCGAGCGGCTGCCGTTCTGGCGCAACCTGGGCTGGAGCCTGTATGTCGCACTGATGTCGACAGCGTTGACGCTGCTGTTCTGCTCGATGGCCGGCTATGCGTTCGCGCTGATGGAGTTCCGCTTCAAGAAGGCGCTGTTCGTGCTGGTGATGACGACGATGCTGCTGCCTTCGTTCATGAACATGATCCCGAGCTTCCTGATCATGGACTGGCTGGGCTGGATCGACACCCACCGCGCGCTCTACATCCCCGGTGCGGCCAGCGCGTTCGGCATCTTCCTGATGCGCCAGTTCGCGTCGACGGCGGTGCCGAGGGAGCTGATCGAAGCCGCCCGCATGGACGGCTGCGGCGAGATGGGCATCTACTGGCGCATCGTGCTGCCGCTGCTGCGGCCGGCGCTGGGCACGCTGGGGCTGATCACCTTCATCGCCAGCTGGAACAACTTCATCGGGCCGCTGATCGTGATGCGCAGCGCCGACAACTACACGCTGCCGCTGGCACTGCGCAGCCTGCAGTCGACGATGAACACCGAGTGGGGCGCGCTGATGACGGGCTCGGCGATCGCGACGATTCCGCTGCTGCTGCTGTTCGTGGTGTCGTCGCGCCAGCTCATCGCCGGCCTCACGGCAGGCGCGGTCAAGTGAACGGCCTGCGGGCAAGGGGCTGAAGGCATGGGACAAGTCACGCTGCGGGGTCTGCGCAAGAGCTTCGGTGCGGTCGATGTCATCCGCGGCGTCGATCTCGAGGTGAACGACGGCGAGTTCATGGTGTTCGTCGGCCCCAGCGGCTGCGGCAAGAGCACGACGCTGCGCATGATCGCGGGGCTGGAGACCATCACGGCCGGCGAGCTGCTGATCGACGGCCAGCGCGCCAACGACATGCGCCCGGCCGACCGCGGCGCGGCGATGGTGTTCCAGAGCTACGCGCTGTACCCGCACATGTCGGTGGCCGAGAACATGGGCTTCGCGCTGAAGATGGCCGGCGTCGGCAAGGCCGAACGCGCCGTGCAGGTGGGCCGTGCGGCCGAGATCCTGCGCATCGGCGACCTGCTCGACCGCTACCCGAAGCAGCTCTCCGGCGGCCAGCGGCAACGCGTGGCGATCGGCCGCGCCATCGTGCGCAAGCCCAAGGTCTTTCTGTTTGACGAGCCGCTGTCGAACCTGGATGCCGCGCTGCGCGTGAACATGCGCATCGAGCTCGCGCGGCTGCACCGCGAACTCGGCGCGACGATGATCTACGTCACCCACGACCAGGTCGAAGCCATGACGATGGGCGACCGCATCGCGGTGTTCCACGGCGGCCTCGTCGAGCAGCTGGGCCGGCCGCTCGAGCTGTACGAACGACCGGCGAACCAGTTCGTCGCCGGCTTCATCGGCGCGCCGCGCATCAACTTCGTCGAGCGCCCGCAGCCCGAGTCCAGCGCCGCGCACCGAGCGCTCTGGGACGCGCTGGCGCCTGCCAGCGGCACGGCCCAGGCGCGGCGAATCGGCTTGCGGCCCGAGCACCTGCAGGTGGCGGATGCCGGGCAGGGCGTGCCCGCCTCGGTGGAGCTGGCCGAGCACCTCGGTGACGTGTCGATCGTGCACCTGCGCATCGATGGCCTGGCCGAGCTGCTGGCGGCCAAGGTGCCCGCCGGCCGCAAGAACCTGGACGCGGGCGCACGTGTCGGCCTGCGGCCCGATGCGGCGTGGGCGCTGGCCTTCGATGCCGATGGGCGGCTGATCGCGTGAGCGCACAGACGCGGCATCGACACGGCTCAACGGCCGTTGCCGCGCCGGACGACGAGCCGCCAAGAGCTCGCCACGAGCCCGCTTGTCCCGCGCCTTGCCCGACCCCCGTACATCCACTAGGACACAAGCCACGCCGGCAAGGCTAAGCTGCTGAAAGCGCTTTCATTCAAGGTCCTGCCAGGGGTTCGGCCGATGCATGTCAGCCGCTGATCGGTACCTGATCGCGATGCCAATCTTGAGACAGATCACCTTGGAGACGCTGTGAGTCAAGCTTCCTACCCGAACCGCAGCCTTCAGACCAGCCGCCCGAGCTTCCGCGTCACCGAGCTCGCTGCTGCCTGCGCGGTTGCGCTGGCCGGTGCCGGCAGCGCCCTGGCGCAGCAAGCGCCGGCCGCTGCGCCCAAGGCGCCCGAAGTGGCGCAGACCATCATTGTCAAGGGCATCCGCTCCAGCCTCGAGTCGTCGCTGAGCATGAAGCGCGACGGTCAAGGTGTCGTCGACGGCATCTCCGCCGAGGACATCGGCAAGTTCCCGGACACCAACCTCGCCGAGTCGCTGCAGCGCATCAGCGGTGTCTCGATCGATCGCTCCATCGGCGAAGGCTCGCGAGTCACCGTTCGGGGCGTCGGCCCTGACTTCAACCTTGTCCTGCTCAATGGCCGCCAGATGCCGGCGTCCAGCATCGCGGACACCGGCGCGTCCAACTCGCGCGCCTTCGACTTCGGCAACTTGGCCTCCGAGGCCGTCGCCGGCATCGAGGTCTTCAAGACCAGTCGCGCCAGCACGCCCACGGGCGGCATCGGCGCCACCATCAACATCAAGACGGCGCGTCCGCTCGACAACCCGGGCATGCGCGGCAGCTTCGGCGTCAAGGGTGTCGTCGACAGCTCCAACAGCCGACTGCCCAGCACGATGGCGGGCGACGAATTCACGCCCGAGATCTCGGGCATCTACAGCAACACCTTCGGCGGCGGCAAGTTCGGCGTTGCCATCAGCGCCAGCTACCAGGAACGCGACCTCGGCTACAACCAGGCGGCGGTGGGTGGCGGCTGGATCGTCAGCCGCGGCAATGCCGGTGCCTTGGCGAGCGCGACCACCGCGCCCCCGGCCGACATCACGAACAAGCCCAAGGCCGATGACCTTTATTCGCTGCCGCAGAACCTGATCTACAGCGTCAACGGCGTGCAGCGCCAGCGCACGAACGGCCAGCTGACGCTGCAGTACGCGCCGGCGAAGAACCTCACCGCGACGCTCGACTTCACCTACTCCGAGCTGAAGCTGCAGACCAAGCGCAACGAGCTGTCGGCCTGGTTCAACTTCGGTCCCTCGTCGAGTTCGTGGACCGACGGCCCGATCGCCAGCCCGAAGTTCTATTCGGAGACGCTGGGTCCGGGCACCTCGCCCGCACGCCGCGGACTCGCCGACCTGGCCATGGCCGGGGCCGACTACGCGACCAAGAACGAGAACAAGTCGACCGGCCTGAACCTCGCATGGCGGGTGTCCGACCGGCTGCGCGTCGAGTTCGACATCCACTCGTCGACCGCCGAGTCCGGCGCCGACAGCCCCTACGGCTCGAACAACTCGCTGGGCACCGCCAGCTTCAACCGGGCCACCACGGCGGTCGACTTCACCCGGGACTTCCCGGTGCTGAGCATCTTCGACTCCGACATCAACCCCGCGCTGATGAAAGGGACGGGCTCGTCGTTCCGCAACAGCTACATGAAGTCGGCGGTGGACCAGGCCCAACTGAGGGGCCAGTTCAAGCTCACCGAGGACTCAAAGCTGGACTTCGGCTTGAGCCTGAACAAGGTCAAGAACCGCAGCGCGTTCGCCAACGTCCAGCAGGACGACTGGGGTGGTTCGCTGTCGGAGGTGACCGACTTCCCCGACCGGATCTGGCGTGCTGACCAGATTCGCCCGTACTTCTCTCAGATCAGCGGCAGCGGCAGTTCGGCCCTGTACAACCAGTTCTTCACCTGGGACTTCAAGACCGTTCGTGATCTGACGTCCAAGGCACGCGCGGCCCGTGCCGCGGCGGCGGCGGCCGAAGCGGTGCGCTTGGCAGGCGGCAATGATGCGGCCCAGGCCCAGGCGGCGAGCGCGGCCTCGGCCCAGACCCTGGCCCAGTTCATGCCCACCGGCAACTTCACGACCGATCGCCTGGTCAAGGAGGAGTCGCAGAGCGCCTACCTGCAGTATGTGAAGGACTGGGACTGGGTGATGCCCGCACGCGCGGCCATTGGCGTGCGCTTCGAGAAGACCGATGTCACCTCTTCGGCCCTGGTGCCGGTGGCCACGGGCATCAATTGGACGGCGGCGAACGAGTACCCGATCCAGTTCGCATCGTCGCCCGGGTTCACCACGCTCACCGGCAACTACCAGCACGTGCTGCCCAGCATCGACTTCGACATTGACCTGCGCTCCGACCTGAAGGGCCGAGCCAGCTATGGCGAGAGCATCGGCCGCCCCCTTTGGAGCGACATCCAGGGCGGGCAGACGCTCAACGCGCTGGCCCGCGTCGATGGCGGCACCGGCCAGCAGGGCAACCCGGCGCTGAAGCCGCTGAAGTCGAAGAACCTCGACTTCGCCCTGGAGTGGTACTACGCCAAGGGCAGCTACGCCGCGGTCAGCTACTTCCGCAAGCAGATCAACAACTACATCGGCGTCACGCAGATCAACGCCACGCCCTTCAACCTGCGCACGCCCGTCAAGGGTGCGTTCTGGAACGAAGCCGTCACGGCCCGCTGCGGCGACGAAGACCCGGTCTGCATCCGCCAGTACATCTTCGACACCTACAACGGCCGCTTCGGTGTCGACGCCGCAACGGGCACCATCCCCGCGCAGCCTGGCGACCCGATCGCCAACTTCCGCATCAACGCCCCGGCGAACCAGCGCTCGGACTCGCTGGACGGCATCGAGCTCAACGTCCAGCACATGTTCGGGCGCAGCGGCTTCGGTATGGCGGCGAACTACACGATCGTCAACTCCGGTCTCAAGTACGACAACAACTCGGTGGGTGAGCAGTTTGCACTCGAAGGCGTGAGCGACTCGGCCAACCTGGTGGTGTTCTACGAAACCGACAAGTGGCAGGTGCGTGCGGCCTACAACTGGCGCGACAAGTTCCTGTCGGGCCGCTTCGACGGCAAAGGCCCGAACCCGGTCTACACCGAGGCCTATGGGCAGCTCGACATGAACGCCTCGTACAAGCTGACCGAGAACCTGACCGTGCATGCCGAGGTCATCAACGCCACCGACGGCACCCAACGTCTGCACGGCCGCGCCAAGGAGCAGGTGCTGTACGTCACGCAGACCGGTCCGCGGTACATGTTCGGCGCCAACTACAAGTTCTAGTCGTCCGCAAGGGCGGCAGGACCGAAGCAGCCGCTGTCTCCAGCGGCTCTTTGCTTTCAGAAACAGGCGGCGTGAGCAACACAGTCAGACAGGTGGTCGTCGTCGGCGGTGGATCGGCCGGTTGGCTGACGGCCGCGGTGCTGGCGGCCGAGCACGGGCCCAGCGCTGGTGGCCGGCTGAAGGTGACGCTGCTCGAGTCGCCCGACATCGGCCCCATCGGCGTGGGCGAGGGCACCTGGCCGACGATGCGTGACACCCTGCGCACGGTGGGTGTGTCCGAGACCGACCTGTTCCGCCACTGCGATGCGGCGTTCAAGCAGGGGTCCCGCTTCGACGGCTGGGTCGATGGCAGCCCGGCCGACCACTACCACCACCCTTTCGTGCTGCCCCAGGGCTACACCGAGGCACGGCTGGCGGCGGCCTGGCTGCAGCAGCACGCCGACGCGGTGCCCTTTGCCGACCTGGTGAGCTTCCAGCCGCACCTGTGCGCGCAGGGCAGGGCGCCCAAGCAGGCGACGACACCGGAGTACGCCGCCGTGGCCAACTACGGCTACCACTTCGACGCAGGCAAGTTCGGACTCCTGCTCAAGCGCCATTGCATCGAGAAGCTGGGCGTCGAGCACCTCGTCGATCACGTCGTCGGCATCCACAGCCACGACAACGGCGACATCGCCTCGCTGCAGACCCAGGCGCTGGGCGCCGTGGCCGCCGATCTGTTCGTCGATTGCACGGGCCTGGCGTCTTTGCTGCTGGGCCGGCACTACGGGGTCGAGTTCGTGTCGCAGCGCCATTTGCTGTTCAACGACAGCGCGCTGGCCGTGCAGGTGCCCTACGCCTGCGACGACAGCGCCATCGCGTCGCAGACCATCGCCACCGCGCAGGCCGCCGGCTGGGTATGGGACATCGGCTTGCCCACGCGCCGCGGCGTGGGCCATGTCTACTCCAGCGCCCACACATCCGACGACGCGGCCGAGGCCGCGCTGCGGCAGTACGTGCAGCGCACCGGCGGGCCCAAGGACATGCCCTTGCCGCGCAAGCTGTCGTTCCAGCCGGGCTACCGCCGCAAGTTCTGGCACCACAACTGCGTGGCCATCGGTTTGGCGGCCGGGTTCGTCGAGCCGCTGGAGGCCTCGGCGCTGGCGCTGGTCGAGCTGTCGGCCGCGCTGCTGAGCGACGAGATGCCCGCGACACGGGAAGCGATGGACATCGTCGCGCAGCGCTTCAACGACAGCTTCCGCTACCGCTGGGAACGCGTGATCGACTTCCTGAAGCTGCACTACGCGCTGACCCGGCGCAGCGACAGCACGTACTGGCGCGACCACGTGGCCGACGAACACGTGCCCGCGCGGCTGCGCGAGCTGTTGCTGCTGTGGCGCCACCGGCCGCCCTCGCGCCGCGACTTCGACCGCGTGGAAGAGCTGTTCCCTTCGGCCAGCTACCAGTACGTGCTGTTCGGCATGGGCTTCCGGCCGGCGCCCGGTGCCTATGCGCAAGCGCACGATGACGCCGAGCGGGCCGACCGCTACTTCCGCGAAGCCGCCACGCTCACGCGCAAGATGCTGCCGGCGCTGCCCGGCAACCGCGAGCTCATCGAGCACATCCAGCGCCATGGCATGCTGCGGGTGTGAGCCGCAGCCCGGCGTGTTCCTCGCTCCCCACCGTCGCCGCCCGCCCCCATGACCCGAACCGTCCTGCTGAACAACGTCGACCACCAGGCCTTGCGGGTGATCACCCGGCGGGGTGCCGAGTACGGCGACGGGGTGATGTCCGCCGTCACCTTCGCGGCCGAGTTCCGCAACCTGCAGGCGCACTACCCGATCGTCTTTCGCAAGACGGCAGACGGCAGCACCTTCGAGCCGCTGGCCCTGTTCGGCTTCGAGGAAGGCAGCAACCTGTTCCTGGGCCCGCAGGGCTGGGACGCACCTTGCCTGCCACTGGCCATCGAACGGCTGCCCTTCTACATCGGCCTGGAGGGCGACGAGCGCGTGATCCACGTCGACCTGGACAGCCCCCGACTCAGCACCCGCGAGGGTGAGGCGCTGTTCCTGCCGCACGGCGGCAGCAGCGAGTTCCTCAACCAAATGAGCTCGGTGCTGCGCGCCATCGACGAAGG
>JBIJAP010000391.1:0-3644 GCA_044345715.1 Rubrivivax sp. | reverse complement strand
GCTGCTGCAGCACGACCTGCTCGAACCCTTCGTGTTCGAGGCCGAGCGGGCCGCTGGCGGAACCCTTCGCCTGGCCCACCTCTACACCGTGCACGAAGAGCGGCTGCAGGCCCTGGCAGGCCCCGCGTTGCAAGCGCTGCACCGGGCCGGGTACCTGCAAGCGGCCTACATGGCGATGGCCTCGCTGTCGCAGTTCCGCGCGCTGATCGAGCGCCAGAACCAGGTCGACCGTGGCCGGGATTGAGCCGCCAGGCGCGCTGGTCCGCGAGCTGCACGGCGTGGACCCTCAGGCCATCGCCGATGACACCCTGTGCTCGACCGAGCCGCTGCTCATCCGCGGTCTCGTCGCGCAGTGGCCTGCGGTGCGCGCCGCGCGCGAGTCGGCCCTTGCCGGCCTGGCCTATCTGCGGGCCCATTGCCGCGACGCCACGGTGGGCGCCTGGCGCGGCGCGCCCGAGATCGGCGGGCGCTTCTTCTACAACCACGACATGAGCGGCTTCAACTTCGAGCCGCAACGGCTGAAGCTCAGCGCCGTGCTCGACGAGTTGGAGCGCCTCCATCCACTCGACCAACCGCCAGCGCTCTACGTGGGCTCGACCACGGTGGACACCAGCCTGCCGGGTTTCCGCGACGCCAACGATGTGGCGCTGGGCGACCGGCAGGCCTTGATGAGCATCTGGATCGGCAACCAGACCCGAATCGCCGCCCACCACGACCTGCCCGACAACCTGGCCTGCGTGACGGCGGGCCGCCGGCGCTTCACGCTGTTTCCGCCGGGCGAACTGGCCAACCTGTACATCGGCCCGCTCGACCTCACGCCGGCCGGGCAGGCCATCAGCCTGGTCGATTTCGCGCAGCCCGACTTCGAGAAGTTCCCGAGGTTCGCACAGGCCCTGGCCCAGGCCCAGGTGGCCGAGCTCGAAGCCGGCGACGCGATCTTCATTCCCAGCATGTGGTGGCATCACGTCGAGGCGCTCGAGCGCTTCAACGTGCTGGTGAACTACTGGTGGCGCCAATCGCCCGCGCACATGGACTCGCCGGCGAACGCCTTGCTGATGGCGATGCTGAGCGTGCGCGACCTGCCCCCGGCGCAGCGCCAGGCCTGGCAGCAGCTCTTCGAGCACTACGTGTTCGCGGCCGATGCGCAGCACCTCGAGCACATCCCGTCGGCGGCAAGGGGTGGGCTGCAGCCGCTGGACGCCGATGCCGCGCGCGTGCTGCGGGCCCGCCTGCTCAGGAGCCTGAACCGATGAGCGCCGGCGCACCCACACCCGCACCCGTGCGGCGTGTCGTTATCGCCGGGGGCGGCACGGCCGGCTGGATGATGGCGGCCGGGCTGTCCAAGAGCCTGGGCCCGCTGCTGGACATCCAGCTGATCGAGTCCGACGAGATCGGCACCGTGGGCGTGGGCGAGGCCACCATCCCCTCGCTGCAGACCTTCCACCGGCTGCTGGGCATCGACGAGCGCGCGTTCATGGCCGCGACGCAGGCCACCTTCAAGCTGGGCATCCGCTTCGAGAACTGGCGCGACCAGGGCCAGGACTACGTCCACGGCTTCGGCCTGACCGGCAAGGACCACTGGACGGCCGGCTTCCAGCACTTCTGGCTCAAGGGCCGCCAGCGGCAGATGGCGGCCGACTACGGCGCCTACGCGCTGGAGGTGCAGGCCGCGCAGCACGGCCGATTTGCGCACCTGCCCGACGACGGGCTGCAGTACGCCTACCACCTGGACGCCACCGCCTACGCGCGCTTCCTGCGCAGCTTCAGCGAGGCGCCGGGCGTGCAGCGCATCGAAGGCAAGATCGTCGGCGTGCAGACCGACGCCACGGCCTCGCAGGTGCGTTCGCTGCGCCTGGACTCGGGTGCCGTGATCGAGGGCGATCTGTTCATCGACTGCACGGGCTTTCGCGGCCTGCTGATCGGCGAGGCGCTGAACGTCGACTACGAAGACTGGTCGCACTGGCTCTTCAACGACAGCGCGCTGGCGGTGCAGACGGCGTCGGTGGGCGACGCGGTGCCCTACACCCGGTCCATCGCCCACCCGTGGGGCTGGCAGTGGCGCATCCCGCTGCAACACCGCGTGGGCAACGGCACGGTGTACAGCAGCCGCTTCGTCGATGAAGCGCAAGCCCGGCAGACGCTGCTCGCCGGCGTCGAAGGCGAGATGCTGACCCAACCCCGCGCGATCAAGTTCCGGCCCGGCCAACGGCGCCAGGTCTGGCGTGGCAACTGCATCGCCGTCGGCCTGTCGAGCGGGTTTCTCGAGCCGCTGGAGTCGACCAGCATCTACCTGATCCAGCGCGCCATCATCCGGCTGGTGCAGATGTTCCCGGCCGGCGGCATCAGCGTGGCCGACATCGACGAGTTCAACGCGCAGACGCGCTTCGACATCGAGCACGTGCGCGACTTCATCGTGCTGCACTACCACGTGACGAACCGGCACGACTCACCCTACTGGCAGGCCTGCCGCGGCCTGGCCTTGCCGGCCTCGCTGCAGCACCGCATCGACCTGTTCCGCGAGACCGGCCGCGTCTTCCGCGTGGCCGGTGAGTTGTTCGCCGAGAACTCGTGGATCCAGGTGATGCTGGGGCAGGGCCTCGTGCCCGGCCAGCACCACCCGGTCGCCCATCTGATGGGCGACGCCGAGCTGGCCCGCTTCCTCGAGGGCATCCGCACCTCCGTGGAACAGACGGTGTCGAAGCTGCCACCGCACCAGGCCTATGTCGAGCAGTACTGCGGCTCGGGTCCGAGGCGAGCCAGGGCGCCGTAGACGATTGCCGCCGCTGCGTCGGCGGTACGAGGGAAATCCGGTAGGCCGCCCCTATTGCCAGTTCTCGCGCCCTTGCCTATGCTTCTTTGAAACCGCTTTCAAGACTCGGCCGACCGCCCTTTGGCCTCGGCTCTCGCCAGGGAAACCGCCATGTACCAGCGCTCGAAGAAGTTCGCCCTGTCTGCCAGTGCCCTGGCCGTGTCCGTGCTGGTGGCGGCTTGTGGTGGTGACGACGGCGACAGCGACAAGGTGGCGCCCGACGGCGTGGCGCCGACGCTGGTGATCGCCGACAACACCGCAAGTGCCAAGGCCACCGGGCCTGTGACCTTCACGTTCACCTTCAGCGAGTCGGTGGGCAGCAGCTTTGCCACCAGCGACGTGGCCGTCACAGGCGGCACACCGGGCGTGCTGATCAAGGTCAACGAGATGAAGTACCTGCTGGAAGTCGCGCCAGCACTCAACAGCACTGGCACCGTGCGGGTGAGCGTCGCCGCCGGCGCGTATGCCGATCGCGGCGGCATCACCAACCTAACGGCCAGCGCCCACGAGCAGGTATTCGACACGGTGCCGGTGGTACCCCCGCCGGTGAGCGGCGACATCGTGTTGGCCTCGTTCGACGAGGCCACGCCGCTGGTCTTCGAGGGCTTCAACGGCGCGGAGACGTCCTCCATTGCGGCCGGCCCGACGGGTGCCACGGGCAACACGGGCAAGATCATCCGACTGGGCGGCGAGGTCTGGGCGGGTGCCAAGGTCAACGTGGGCCCGATCGCGCTGACGGCCACCAACCGCACGATCTCGGCACGGGTGTACTCCGCCGTGGCCGGTGTGCCGATGGTGCTGAAGCTGGAGAACGCCACCGACGCCAACGTCAACA
>JBIJAP010000039.1:0-13875 GCA_044345715.1 Rubrivivax sp. | reverse complement strand
CGGCTGGTGTACGGCGAGATCGGCCAGGCGCTGGTGCGCTCGGGTCTGGATTCGGTGAACCAGCGCACCGTGGTGCCGCGCCGGCGCCAGATGAGCCTGGTGGTGCGCGCGCTGCTCGCGAGCATCGTGCCGCCGGGGCATCCGCTCACGGCCGGCGGCTCGGTTGCGCCGCTGCCGGCGGTGCGCTTCCTGGTCGACGCCGCAGCCGACGAACGGCTGCCCGCCCGCACCTTCTACCAACGCACGCTGCGCGTGCTTGAGCTGCTCGAGCGCCAGGAGCGCGAGCGCGAGGCGGCCTGAACGCCCACCGCCACCAGCCACCCGGAGAACCGACGATGAACACCGCCGCTTCGAATGACACCCGCCACGCTGGCGGCCGCTCCACGCTGGTGATCGGTGCGACGGTGATGCTCTACCTGGCCGCCGCGCTCGGCGGCTTTGCGCTCGGCTTCGTGTTCGTGCGCAACGCCCAGGGCGGCGCGATCATGGGCCTGGCCGCGGGCCTCAACGGCGCCCTCTTCTGCACCTTGCTCGCCGACTGGCTGTTGACACGCCTGTTCCGCCGCCGCAAGGCCTGAACGCGCCGGGCCGCCCGGCCCGCGCCCTCCAGAAAGAACAAAGGTCCGCAACCTGCCGGTTGCGGACCTTGTCGTTTGGCATCGAGCGTGTCAGCTGCCTGAGCCTGTCTTGCGCTGATGCTGGTCGTACTTGCGGTTGGACTTCTTGAACTGGCCAGCCAGCCAAAACGCAAACACGATGAACCAGGCAATGAACAGGATGTGGTGCACTTTCATCTCGGGGTCTCCGGCAGTGGGGAGGTTGAAGAAGGGGTGCCCCGCACAAACGCGGCACCGCCGTTCGCCCGGGTGCCAAAGCCGACCAGCGGCCTCATCACCCAGACGGTGGCGATCAACAGCACGATCTCGATCGCATACACAAAAGCATAGCCGCTCGCCGGGCCGCGCCACGCCGACGCGTCAATGACCCCGGGTGCCCATGCGATGACGGCGTCACGGAGCAGGCCGCCACAGGCCACGGCAACGCCCGCGGCGGTGGCCTGCACCGCACCCCAGACACCGAGCGCCAAGCCGGCCTGTTCACGAGGGGCGCTGTTCATCGTCACGGTCAGCATGCCGTGTGCGAACAGGCCGCCGCCAAAGCCGATCAGCACCACACCGGCCACAAAAAGGGGCACCGAGTGGGTCAGCGCAGCCACCAGCACGGCGGCAAACGCCGGCGCGCCCAGCCCGGCACCCAGCATCGCCATCGAAGCAGCATCGAGCGGGTGGCCCTGGCCGCCCAGCACCCGGGGCCAGCCGCGTGTGAGCAGGCGCGAGGCCAGCGTGAAGCCGACGAGCCCGCCGGTGGCAAAGGCGGCCGTCAGCCAGGTGGTCTGGCCCACGCTCATGCCGAGCACCTGCGCGCCATAGGGCTCGAGCAGCACGTCCTGCATCGCAAAGCCCATGGTGCCCAGGCCGATGGCCAGCAGGCGACGGGGCGTGCCGTCGATGGCGACGTAGGTGTCCCAGGCCTGGCGGAAATCAATCTCGGGCGCCGGGTCGCGCAGGCGGCTGCGGCCGATGGACTCCTGGCGCCAGAGCGCGATGGTGTTCAACACCAGTGTGACCAGCGCGCAAGCCTGGATCACCTGCACCAGACGCCCGGGCGTGAACTCGGCCAGCACGGCGCCAAAGGCGAAGGCGCTGACGATGGTGCCCACCAGCAGCATCACGTACATGAAGCCGACCACCTTGGGGTGGTCTTCCACGGGAGCCAGGTCGGTGGCCAGCGCAAGGCCGGCGGTCTGCACGGTGTGCACGCCGGCGCCCATCAGCAGGAAGGCCACCGCCGCGCCCGCCGGCCCCAGCCAGCTGGGCCAGCTGGCGCTGTCGCCCTGGCCCGCCAGCACCAGCAAGGCAAACGGCATCATCGCCAGGCCACCGAACTGCAGCATCGTGCCCATCCAGATGTAGGGCACGCGCTTCCAGCCCAGCGCGCTGCGGTGGTGATCGGACTTGAAGCCGATGAAGGCGCGCACGGGCGCGTACAGCACCGGCAGCGCCACCATCAAGGCCACGAGCCCGGCGCTGACGCCGAGCTCCACGATGAGCACGCGGTTGAGTGCGCCGACCAGCAGCGCCAGCGCCATGCCCACGCTCACCTGGAACAAGGACAGGCGCAGCAGCCGCGACAGCGGCAGCGTCTCGCTCGCCGCATCGGCGAACGGCAGGAATCTGGGACCCAGCTCGGCCCAGCGGCGCATCATCTGGCGGCTCAAGGGGCTCATGTGCGCGGGGATCGATCAGGTGTGAGGACGACCACCCGGTGCGTTGACCAAGTCAGCGCACCGGGCGACCTCCCGGCAGCCTGAGCCGCCGGGTTGGGGAGGCCAAGGTGCCTACTGCTTTGCCGTTGGTGGCGCTGCCGCAGCCGTGGTGGCTGGGGCATCGGCCATCGCCGTGACGGCAGCCTTGCCGTCGAGGAACTTCTTCACCCACGTGGTGTTGGTCACCAGCATGTAGTGAACGCTGAACGAGCCGATGGCCACCGCGCCAAGGAACAGCGGGATGCCAACCGTCGGCCGGACCACGAGCCAGAGCTTTCCGTAAATCATGTTGTCTCCTTCTCGCTCACTTCAGCCAGGGCGAATAGATGTACGCAAACAGGTGCGCGAGAGCGGCGATGAAGCCGAAGATCTGCGTGCCCTGGATGAGGTGCTTGTGGATCTCTTCCGACTGTTCTTCGGTCAGGCCTGTCGGCCAGACCTTGTCCGATCCGGTTGCGTCTGCCATTTTTTTCTCCTATGTGGGAGCACTACGAACTCGTGCAAAACCTGCACGCGGGTTGGGTTCGCCTCGCCCAGGGAGGGTGGGCTACTGTCATTGTGAACTTACATGTTGTGAAGTCAAGCCGGATTGACATCAATCTGTCCCGAGTGTTGACAGGGGTCAACGCGAAGGCGCCGCTCATGCGCGCCTGGGCATGCGAAAAGGCAGCAGCGCCTGCACCCAGGGTGCGGCAAAGCGCTGCGCCGACAGCGTCTCGTGTACGCCGGTGGTGTCGTGTCCCGCCAGGCGCGTGCGCACCAGCGAACGCGCGTAGAACGGCGTGTCCTCGAGCGTCTCCAGCACGGCCGCCGGGCCGCGTGCGCCGCCGGCAGTGGCCTCGCTGCGCAGGCGCCGGCCTATGCGCCATCCGGTGGCAGGCAGGGCATGGCGCTCGGGAACGGCCAGCGCCGTGGTGCTGCCGTCAGGGTGGAAGCGGCGCGCGATCTGCCGCTCGCCACCGGACTTGAGGCCGACGTCGTAGATGACCGCGGTGCTGCCATCGGGCAGCGGCGCACGCATCCAGTCCCAGGTGGTGAAGGGTTCGCTGATCGGCTCGTCGCCCTCGTTGCTGTCGAGGTAGGCGCTACCCTGCCAATGGAGCGAAGGCGAGTCCAGCGCCACCTCGATGCGCGCACACGGCGCGATCGGGCCCCAACGGTGGCGGCCTTGCGCGTCGATGGCGGCGACGAAGTTCGTCAGGCTCTGGGGGCGCACGACGACGCGGCCGCGCACGCGCCGGGGCAGCGGCGCGCTGCGTTCGTCGATGTCGACCACCAGCGCGCCGTCTTCCCAGGCCAAACGGCTGGGGCCGATGACGAACTGTGTCGGCCCGCGCTTCACGTGGCGCGAACCCCGCTCCGTCATCGTCCAGCGGCCCTGTCCGCCACCGTAGAGGCAGACGTTGAGCGCACAGTGCTCATCGGCGCGCGAGCGGCCTTGCTGCCACGCACGTCGGTAGTAGGGTGAGAAGACGCTGCCCACGAAAGCGATGAGGGTCAGGGCATGGCGGCCGTCGTCGCTGATCGCATCGACGTACCACCAGCAATAAGCACCCGGCTCGACCGGCGTGTCGAACCGAGGTGCGCCATCAGCGTGGCGGCCGCGAGCCGGCCCGACATCGCCGCCATCGGCACCCCCGGCCCCGGGTGCACGCTGCCCCCGGCCAGGTACAGCCCCGGCATCGGCGTCGCCGCCGCCGCCCGGCGGAACACCGCCGTCCAGCCGTGAGTCGAGGGGCCGTACAACGCCCCGCCCGTGGCCGGGAACAGCCGGTTGAAGTCGGCCGGCGTGCGGCGCATCACCTGGCTCGGATGGTCGATCTGCAGCGTCAAGCCGCAGCGTCGCAGCAGTTCCAGACTGCGGGCTTGGCATGCCTCGGTCTCCGGGTCGTCGAAAGAGCGGCTGTCGCCGTCGGGAGGCGCGTTCACCAGCATCAGCAAACGCTCGGGTGCGTCGTCGGCGGTGCCGGCAGCGCTGCCGTCGAGCCGGTCCTGGGCGCAGACGTACACCGTGGCCCGACGCGGCAGGCGCCGGGCGCGGAACACGTCGTCGAACTCGCTGGCGTAGTGCTGGTCGAAGAAGACGTTGTGGCGTGCCAGCGCAAAGCCACCGGTCCTGACGTGCAGGGCCCAGGTCACGGCCGAGAGGCTGCGGCCGTTGGCGCGCGCAGGCCGTGGCGCCACGCCCGGAGCGCCGTCGAGCAGGCCCGCCAGCGCGCTGGCGTCGCCGTTGAACACCACCGAGTCGCTGGCCAGCACCTCGCCATCGGCCAGGCGCACGCCGCAGGCGCGGCCCTGGCGGTGCACGATGCCGGCTACCCGTGCGCCATAGCGGATGCGGCCACCGCGGGCCTGCAGCAGCTGCGCGATGGAGGCCGCGAGTGCGGCCATGCCGCCTTGCACGGCCCAGACGCCTTCCTGTTCGACGTGGGCCACCAGCATCAGCGTCGCGGGCGCACCCGAGGGCGACGCACCGCAGTAGGTGGCGTAGCGGCCGAACAGCTGCTGCAGGCGCTCGTCGCGGAACTCGCGCTGGAGCGCCGAAGCCAGACTGGCCATCGGCCCCAGCCCGGCCAGAGTGGCCAAGCCCCGTGGGCCGAGGTCACGAACCAGCTGCGCCACGCCGGGGCGGCTGCTGCGGATGTGCGGGCCTTCGAGCTGGCGGTAGACGCGTGCGGCGCGCTCGCAGAAGGCGAGGTAGCGGCGCCCCTCGGCGGGCGACGAAAACGCCGCGATGGCCTCGGCCGAACGCTGGCGATCGGCGAACAGGTCGAGCCGGCTGTCGTCCTGCGCCCAGGCATGGCGCGCCAGCACCGCCAGCGGCTGCAAGGCCGGCAGGGCCTCGGCCACGGAGCTGCCGACTTCGGCCAGCAACTCATCGAACACCCAGCGCATCGTGAACACGGTGGGGCCGGCGTCGAGCCGCGCACCGTCCACGCTCACCGGGCGCATCTTGCCGCCGGGGCCGTCGGCCGCCTCGAGCAAGGTGACATCGAGCCCGCGTGCGGCCAGCAGCAGCGCGCTCACGAGCCCGCCCATGCCCGCGCCGACGACGATGACGCGGTGCTCAGCCACGGGTGGCGCCCGCTTGCGGGTGGATGAAGTCGAACACCTGCCCGCCCCAGCGGCCCTGCAACAGCCAGGGCACGAAGCGCACGAACATCCACTCGGAGAAGTAGCCCCCGCGGTACGACGCCTCGATGGCGCGCTGGTGCGCACCCTGGCGCGCGTAGGCGTTCATGGCGGCGGTGTGCTCCCACAGGCTCAACGTGGCCTGGCGCAGCACGGGCGCTTCGCCCAGGCCGGCCGCCAGACGGCAGCCGGGGGAGGCGGCAAGCGAGGCTTCGGACGGCGGCGAGTGACGCCAGAAACGCAAGGCTTGCGAAGGGCGGATGGAGGCGCGCGTGAGCGCGAGCACCGGCTCGCCGTCGCCGGGCGCGGGCACGATGGCCCGCATGGCCTGGCCGCCCCAGAAGCCGCGGGCCGACGACGCCTGCAGCACCGCCACCAGGCACTGCTCGGCGCGTTCACGGTAGGCCGCCAGCAGCGGCGAGCCCGACACGAAGGCCAGCGCCTGGGCGAGCTCGTCGAACATCAGGAACACGGCCTGGTGATCAAGGCCGGGCCGCAGGCCGAAGCCACCGCCCTGGCCACTGCCAAGCACGCGCGCAAAGCGCACGCCCGGCGCCTGTTGCCAGCGTCGAGGGCCGCGGACCAGCTGAGCCACGGCCCAGGGCACGTGCCGGCCTGGCAAGCGGGCCAGCAGCAGCACGGCCACACCCGGATCGGCCCGCGCCATGCCTGCGGGGGCAGGCACGGGCTCGGGGCGTGCCGGGTGGCCCGTCGCGGCCGCGCGGCGCTCGACGGCGGCGCTGTCTGCCTCGCGCGGCATCGACCCCTGGGTGAAGTGGCCTTGCAGCATGGCGTGTGGTGCAGGCACTCGGAATCGGCCGCGGCCGGCCGGCTACTGCAGCCTGACCTCGACGCGGCGCGCGGCCGGGTCTTCGCCCGCCAGGTTGGCCTCAGCCTGCTGCGGCTTGTCGAGCTTCACGCGGGCCGGGGCCACGCCGGCGGCCAGAAGCGCATCGCGCACGGCGAACGCCCGCTTCTTGGCCAGCTCCTCGTTGGCGGCCTTCTCGCCCGCCGCCGAGTGGTAACCCGACACGAGCACGACCGAACGGGTGCTGCTGCCGAGCGCCGTGAGCAGCGTCTCCAGGCCCCTGCCCTGATCGGGTGCCATCTCGTGCGAACCGACGCCGAAGAACAGCACCGAGCGCTTGTCCTCGGTCACCGGCGGCGGCAATGCGGCCACCGGCGGCGCCAGCACCTGCAGGCCTTCGTACAGCTTGGCCATCTGCAAGCCTCCCAGCGGCTTGTTCTGGCCCTGGTGGCAGGTGGCGCAGTAGGCCTTGCCGATGTCGCCTTGCGGGCCGAGGCGGTCTTTCGGGAACGCATCGGTGAGCGGCACGACGTAGGTGTTGTTGATGTCACGCTCCATGCGGATGCCGTGCCAAGCCGTCACCTTCTTGGGCACCCAGCTGGCGAAGCTCTGGGAGTTGTGGCAGAAGGTGCAGTTCTGGCCCAGGCCCTTGCTGAAGTGCATCATCAGCGCGTAGGTCTTCTCGGCCTGCTGGATGGGCGCGCCGTTGCCGATGCCCTGCGGCAGCGGTTCCTTGCCGTAGACCTTGATCTGCTCGTCGCCGAGCAGGTAGCTGGAGTACGGGTCGTAGGGCAGCGACGTGACGCCCGGACCATCGGCCTTGTTCTGGCCGAAGTCGTTGCCGAGGGCCCCGCCCAGCGACGCGTTGCGCACCGGCGTCATGGGCTTGAACCACATGTTGGCCGGCACAGGCTGGCCGCGGTGGCAGGTGTAGCAGGTGACACCAGAGGCGCCCGTGTGCACCTTCCACTGGCTGTTGAGGGCCTGCGTCATCTCGATCATGCGGCGCGCGACGACCTTGGTGTACTTCGAGTCGTCGGCGAAGTTCGCGCCGTTGTGGCAATAGTTGCAGCCCTGCTCGGGCGACACCCACTGCGTGATCGCGTTCATGTGGCGGTTGAACTCCGCCACCGACAAGCCGCCCAGCACCTTGACGTTCTGGTAGATCTGCCCGGCGCGCGGGCCGTCGGCCGATGCCGGCGGCGCGTCTTCGGGTGGCGTCGGGCGCGCGGCGGCGTCCTTGGCGGCGATGCGCGGGTTCACCGTGTTCTGCATGCCCGTGCCACGGAAGCCTTGCTGGCTGGTCTCCACCGGCGGGCGTTCGCAGCCCGCCAGCAGCAGCACACCGGCCGCCATGGCGACCACGGCCGCAAAGCGAGGCAGACGGGTCTTGATCATCGGCATCACTTGGCTCCCGGCAGCAGTGAGGGATCGATGGCCGGGCCCAGGACCGCCGGGTAGCTCGGCGCGACGCTGTGCTTGACGGCCCACAGATACCAGTTGTCCACGACGGTGCCCGACAGCAGGATGCCGATGCCGCCGGTGATGGGCGTCAGCACTGCAAACCACCAAGCCCAGCGGTGGATGGACTCCATCGTGGCGTTCCAGCCCATCGTCCAGCGCCAGAACAGCGCCGCACGTTCGCTGGCCGTGCCGCGGTCGACGATCTGGTCGATCTCGCGGTCGCCGCCGTAGCGGGTGACGGCCAGGATGGTGGCGCCGTGCATTGCGAACAGCAGCACCGAGCCATACAGGAACGCAATGCTGAGCGCGTGGAACGGGTTGTAGAACAGGTTGCCGTAACGCAGCGAGAACGCGGCCGTCCAGTCGAGGTGGGGAAAGATCCCGTACGGCACCCCCTCGCTCCAGCTGCCCATCAACAGCGGCCGGAACAGGCCGAGCACCAGGAACAACCAGATCGCGGCGGCAAAGGCCCACGCGATGTGCGTGCCCATGCCGAGCTGGCGGGCGCGGTTGTAGGTGCGCATCCACCAGGTGAGCACGCTCACCAGCAACAGAGCCGAGGCCAGCAGGTACCAACCGCCTTCGTTCATGGGCGGAATGCCCAGGCCGTACTTCGGGTGCGGCGGCTCGAGGGCCAGCCAGGGCAGCTGGCGCACGAACTCGATCGGGTTCCAGTTCACCGAGGCGAGCTGGTACAGACCCATGATGTTGATCGCCAGCGTGCCGGTGATCAACGAGATGATGCCCAGCGGCCCCAGGTACAGCGGCCCGATCTGGGCGTTGCCCAGGCGGCCGAACAGGTGCACGAGAAAGGGCTTGCCGATGCGGGTGTCGTTCTTGGGCGGCAGCTCGACGCCGTCGTGCGTGGGCCCGACGGGCTGGACCCGTGTGAACAGGTTCTGATAGGGAATCTGGCTCAACATGTTCAGCTCCTCACTTCCAGATGGGCAGCTGCAGCCACCAGTTCCACCACTCGGGCCAGCCACGCGTCCAGAACGGACCGCTGATGACGATGCACAAGGCACTGAAGAATCCCGCCGCCATGGCCAGGAACAGGCCCAGTCGGTGGATGCCCAGGGTGCCGACCGAGTAGCCGATGAAGTCGCGGAAGAAGGTGTCTTCGTAATCCGGCGTCTTGACCATCTCGCCCTTGGGCGGGTTGGTGGCGCTCAGCACGAGTGCGCCGTGCATCGACAGTGCCAGCGTCGTCGTGAAGAAGAACGTGATCGCCAGCATGTGCGCCGGGTTGTAGTGGAAGTGCAGGTACTGGTAGCCGATGTTCGACACCCAGTCGAGGTGACTCCAGATGCCATACGGAAAACCATGCCCCCAGGCGCCCATCAGCACCGGGCGGATGACCACCAGCGTCACGTAGGCCAGGATGGCCATGCTGAACGCGGCCGGCACGTGATAGCCCATGCCCAGTTTTCGGCAGATCTCCACTTCGCGCAGCGCCCAGCTGCCGAAGGCGCCGATGGCGCAGACGGTGACGATCTGCCAGATGCCGCCTTCCTTCAGCGGAGCGAGTGCCAGGCCGTATTTCAGGTCGGGCGGTGCGACGTTGATCGTCCAGGGGTTGAACGTGCCCTGGAGCGCGGCGCTGTAGAAGATCAGCGCCGTTCCGAGGAACGCGAAGAAGATCGTCGTGACGCCGAAGAAGCCGACGTAGAACGGCCCGACCCAGAAGTCGAACAGATCGCCACCGACCAGGGTGCCGCCCCGCACTCGGTATTTGCGCTCGAAACTCAGCATGGCCATGGCAATGCTCCTTCTGCGTCCCTGGACGTCCGCCCGCCGCAGCGTGGCGTCACGGCCCAGGGGCCTGTGTGTTCGGATGGCAGCCGATGGGCCGGCGCGTCATGCGCTGGCGGTCTCGACTGCCGGGTACTGCCGATACCGGCGCGCGAGGGCCGAAGGGCCCTCGCACATCACTACTTCGGTGCCACTGCCGCCGCAGCGGCCTTGTCGATCGTGGCTCGCGCGTTCGGACCGTCGAACCAGTTGTAGGTCGCGGTGCTGAGCAGGATGAGGTGAATCATCGCGGCCAGGCCGAAGAGAAAAATGCCCTGCACGACCATCGCGCGCAAGGGGTCGTACAGCTTCCAGATACGCCACATAACTTGCTCTCCAATTAAAGGTGGGACATGAAGGTGTAGACCGCGGACTTGACGCCACCGGTCATCGACTTCACGCCTTCAGCGCCAGGCAACCAGGAGCGCCATTGGCAGCCGAGCAACTGCCCCACGATCGCGATCAACCCGAAGAGCACGAAGCCCAGCAGGAAGATCGAGAAGGTCGAGACCGATGTCGCCGGACCCTCGTGCCGATGTGTTGCGCGATGAACATGTGCCATTGCCGTCTCCTTCAGTTGCCTAGTTGCCGATCACAACCAGGGACGCCAGATCCACACCAGGAGGTGGGCTACCACGGCAACTGCCGTGAAGCCCACGAGACCCTGGACGTAGTACCGGTGGAATTCCT
Source organism: Rubrivivax sp. (assembly GCA_044345715.1). Classification (GTDB taxonomy): domain Bacteria; phylum Pseudomonadota; class Gammaproteobacteria; order Burkholderiales; family Burkholderiaceae_C; genus Rubrivivax. Next base: position 3,664 of record JBIJAP010000039.1, on the reverse strand, counting down.
GGGCTTCGTCGTCAGACATGCCCGAGATCGAGCCCTTGCGTTCAGCCATCAGAATGACTCCTATGCTTCGGCCTCGCGGCCGCCTCTGCGCCAAGCCCGCGCAATCGGGCAGCCGTGGCCGAACGCCACGACATCGGGTGAGGAGCACGCCACGCGCGGGCTCCGTCGTTCGGGGTCAGCCGCACGGAACACGGCGTCATGCCAGCGCTCCACGTGCGGGTTGCAGGTGCTCGGCGGTCACCGTATCGGCACCTTGCGCGCGAGCCGCGGCTTCGGCGGCATCGCGCCAGCGCTTGGCGGCCGAGATGCGCACCAGCACGGGTTCGTTCTCCACCCGCGCCGCGAGCAGCGCTTGCGCTTCGTCGTCCCAAGGCAGCTGGGTCTCGCGCCCCAGGCCGCGGGCCGGCGTGGCCTCGATGCGATCGAGCTCGGTGCCCAGCGGCAGCACATGGAACAGCGCATCGAAGAGCGCGTTGCAGAACTCCTGCACCAGATAGGTGGCGCCGGCGTAGCCCATGAAGGGCGTGCCAGTGGCGCGGCGGATCAGCGCACCCGGAAAGCTGGCTGGAATCCAGCTCGGGCGCGGCCCGTGGCCCGGCGTCGTCTCGGCCAGGTACATGCGTTCGTTGTACGAGCCGTACAGCACCAGCGGCGGCTTGTCGTGCACGAGGCGGCGCACCATCTCGTTGTCGGTCTTGGCGCCGGCCTTGCGCGGCACGGCAAAGCTGCAGGGCAGGCCGAGCTCGTCCTCGAAGAAGTGGCGGATGCCGCGCGTGTAGGTCTCGTTGGCCACCACCGCGAAGCTGGCGGTGCCGAAGAAGTCCTGCGTCACGCTGCGCCAGAGGTCCCAGATCGGCTTGATCGTGGTGTGCTTCTCGCGCTCGATGAAGGGCTCGGGGTCCAACTCCAGCAGCGCCCCCAGCTCGCGCAGGAACGCCGTGGTGCTGAACAGGCCGATGGGCGCCTGCAGGTAGGGCCGCTCCAGGGCCTCGCACAGCATGCGGCCGTACTCGCGGTACAGGCAGATGTTCACGTCGGCGTCGGCCAGCTTGGCGACGTCGGCCAGGTGGCTGCCGAGCGGGAACACCATGTTCACCTCGGCCCCGATGCCTTCGGCCAGGCGGCGGATCTCGGCCACGTCGCTCGGCATGTTGAAGGTGCCGTAGCAGGGGCCGATGAGGTTGACGCGCGGTTTCTCGCCCGCGGGCCGTTCGGCAAACGGTGTGCGTTGCGGCACCTTGCGCGGGCCGTACTGCTGCCAGAGCCAGTACATCGCGCGGTTGGCGCACTGCCACTGGTCCTCGTCGATGGTGCGCGGCAGGAAGCGCTGGATCGTCGTGCCCTCGGGCGTGACGCCGCCGCCGATCATCTCTGCGATCGATCCCGTCACCACCACGGCGGGCAGATCGGGGTCGAGCGAGGCGTGCGCCTTCTTCATCGCGCCCTCGGTGCCTTCGCGGCCGAGCTGCTCTTCGGCCAGGCCCGTCACGACGATGGGCAGCTCGTGCGGCGGCAGTGCGTCGGTGTAGTGCAGCACGCTGGTCACCGGCAGGTTCTCGCAGCCCACAGGGCCGTCGATCACCACCTGCAGGCCCTTGATCGCCGTGAACACGTAGACCGCGCCCCAGTAACCGCCGGCGCGGTCGTGGTCGATCACGTAATTCAACTTGGGGGCTCCCGAGCGATCCATCAGATCATCTCCTCGGCCTTGCGCTTCTTCATCAGCTTGATGACCTGGCGCTGCGTCTCGGCACGGAATTCGGGGCGCAGCACGGGCTTCTCGCTCCACACGCCGGCCTGGTCACCCTCGCCCACGTCGCCGAAGAAGGCGCGCATCTGCTCGAAGCGGCCCTTGTTGGCGATGGCCCCGTTCACCACCTGCGCCAGGCTGCCGGCTCCTGCCGGGCCCATCAAAGGCCGCGCGCTGATGAGGTTGGTGAAGTACAGCGACGGGATCGTGGCCGCCTTGGCGGCCTGCACCACGGGCGTGGTGCCGATGGCCAGATCGGGCTTGAACTCGCGCACGGCGGCGATGTCCTGCTCCAGCGTGGCGCGGAACTGCACATGCACGCCACGGGCCTGCAGCCACTCGCGGTCAGGGGCGCTCCAGGGCGTCTGCGGGCAGGCGGTGCCCACGTAGGGCACCTCGGCGCCGCTTTCGATGAGCAGCCGGGCCACCAGCAGCTCGCTGCCTTCGTAGCCGCTCACGGTGATGCGGCCGGAGATCGGCGTCTTGGCCAGCACGCCGCGGATGGCCGGCAGGAAACGGTTCTTGGCGGCGTCGATCTGCGCCTGCCCCACGTTGCACGCCTGCCCGATGGCCTGCAGCCAGGCCTCGGTGCCGTCATGGCCCACCGGGGCCGAAGGCACCAAGCAACGGCCGGCGGCCTCGAACTCGCGCACGCTGGCGGTGTAGAACGGGTGGATCGCGGCCACGGCGGCGCAGTCGAGCGCCGCATACAGCTCGCGCCATTCACGCGTGGGCACCACGGGGCCGGCGGCCAGGCCCAGCGGCTCAAGCATGGCGCCTATCACCATCGGGTCGGCCGGGAACATCTCGCCCAGCAGCGTGACGGTGGGCTTGCTCGACACGCCCTGCCGCGGCGCCATCACGGGCCCGGCTTCGGCTTCGGAGCGGGCATAGCGCAGCATGGCGCCAGCGAGCACGTCCTTCGCTTCGGCATGCGTAGGCACACCGAAGCCGGGCACGTCGATGCCGATGATGCGCACGCCGTCGATGGCCTTGGGCAGCAGCTGCAGCGGCACGCCGCTGGCCGTGGGCACGCACAGGTTGATCACGACGATGGCGTCGAGGTCTTCAGCCTTCGCCTGCGCATGCACGGCGTCGCGGATGTCCTCGAACAGTTTGCCGGTGACCAGGCTTTCACTGTTGAAAGGCACGTAGCCCACGCTGCGGCGGGCGCCGTAGAAGTGGCTCGTGAAGGTGAGGCCATACACGCAGCAGGCGCTGCCGCTCAGAATGGTGGCGGTGCGCCGCATGCGCAGCCCCACGCGCAACGAGCCGAAGGCCGGGCACATGCTCTGCGGCTGGTCGTGCGGGCCCTTGCCCTCTTCAGGGCCGGCCACCGGGTAGTCCTTGGCGTACTGCGCGAGCACCTCACTCTTGCCGGCGGCCTGCGCCGCGGCAAGCATGCCGGTGCGATCGCTGCAAGAAGGTGCTTCAGGCAGCGTCATACACCACCTCGAGCGTGGGCTTGATCAGCTCGGTCTTGCCCACCATGTCGAACAGCGTCGCCGGCTCCATCTTGAAGTCGCGACCTGTCACCTCGGCGCTGAACAGGCCGAGCAGCTCGTCCTGCGTCTGCGGCTTCGGGCGCACGGGCGGCGCCTCGGCAACGTTCTTCGCCAGCTCGGCGAACAGCGGGCCCCAGTCGCCATCGGGCTTGCCGATGATTTCGTAGCTGGCGCTCTTGCGGCGGATGTCCTCGTGCGCCGGGATGGCCGCCAGCACCGGGATGCCGGCTGCGGCGGCGAACTGCTGCGCCTCGCCGGTGCCGTCGTCTTTGTTGATGACCATGCCGGCCACGCCGACGTTGCCACCGAGCTTGCGGAAGTACTCGACCGCGCTGCACACGTTGTTGGCGACGTACAGGCTCTGCAGGTCGTTGCTGGCGACGACGATGACCTTCTGGCACATGTCGCG
>JBIJAP010000038.1:0-13881 GCA_044345715.1 Rubrivivax sp. | reverse complement strand
GCGACGCTGTCGAAGGCCACCGAGCCGAGCTTCTCGAAGCCCTCGCGGTAGCAGATGTCGGCCTCGCGGGCCAGGGAGTCGAAGCCGGGCAGGTCGGCCGGGTCGAAGCGCGCCACCTCGGCGCGCATGGCGGCGTTGTCGCCGCTGTAGTCGAACCAGCGGCCGTCGTCGAAGCGCACGCGGTAGTACGGGTTCAGCGCCTTGAGCGTGACGTCGTCGGCCAAGCGCCGGCCGGCCAGTTGCCACAGCTCCTCGAACAGGTGCGGCACGGTGATGATGGTCGGGCCGGCATCGAAGCGGAAGCCGTCCTGTTCGTGCACGCGTGCGCGGCCGCCGGGTTGTGGCAAGCGCTCCAGCACCTGCACGCGCCAGCCGCGCACGCTCAGGCGAATGGCGGCCGCAAGGCCGCCGAACCCGCTGCCGATGACGAGGGCCGTGCCCGCGCCGGAATGGGTAGTGCTCAAGGTCTTGCCTCCGCGGGCCGACGCAGGGCCCAGCGCCACAGCGCGGAGGGCTCGAGCGGCAGCACCATCATCAAGTGTTCGACGAGTGCCAGGATCAGCAGCGAAGCCAGCAGCAGATGCGCGGCCTGGGCTCCCTCGGTGGTGGACTGCGCGCCGACGATCAGCCAGCCGGTGACCACCGCACCGCCCAGCAAGGACAGCGGCAGCAGCGCATTGAAGCTGCGGCGCCGGAAGTAGCTGCCCAGGTACTTGAGGCGCGGGGGCAGGAAGTCGAGCGCCAGGTTGCGCACGCCGAGAAACAGGTTCAGCTTGGCCGACACGCGCATGGCGTACAGCAGCGTGAAGGTCCACGCCGCCGTCGGGTTGGCGCTGCCGCCCAGCCAGGCCCACAGCGCCACCAGGCTGGCCAGCAGGGCCAGTTCGTGCCACAGGATGACCTGCACCGCCTGCAGGAAGCGCTGGCTGCCCCGCGCGCCGGGCGTGGCGGCCACGCGGCGCGGCCCGGTGAGCCAGCCACTCAGAAAGGCCAGCTCATGCCAGCCCCAGACCACCACCGCGCAGGTGAAAGCGCCGTAGGCCGCAGCCAGGCTCTTGTCGCTGGCGGTGTGGCCGATGCACAGCAGCGCCGCGATGCTGAAGCTGCTGGCGGCGACGAAAGTGACGGTCTTGCGGCCGTTACAGGCCGCCGGCACGCGGTCGAGCAGGATGACGATGCCCGTGCCCAGCCACCACAGCAGCACGGCGGCCACGGGCGGCAGGACGTAGTCGATCCACATCAGGTGGGTGCCTCGCTCACCACACCGGCGCGACGCGGATCTGGGCCGGCAGCTCGTGCTTCTTCACCGGGTACAGGTACAGCTTGGCGAAGTGCCACGCGCCCTTCAGCGCGGCGCCCGCCTGCTGCAGCTTGCCGCCCAGGCCGCCACGGGCCGCGCCGGCATCAAAGGCCATGCGCGCCTGGACGAGGGCATCGAGGCCGCGGCGGAACGCCGGCGCGTTGGTGTCCAGCGACACCGGGAACACCTGCTTGCTGATCTCGGTGGTGATGTCGAAGACGCGGTAGTCGAAGCTGTCGGAGTCGAGGCCCATCGCGCGGTGCAGGATGGGTCGCGTGTGGTCGCGCACGAACATCGTGGCGTACACCGCGAGCAGGAAGAAGCGGATCCACAGCACGTTGCCGCCGCGCAGCAGGTGCGGCTGGGCGCGCATCATCAGCGCGAAGCTCTCGCCGTGGCGGAACTCGTCGTTGCACCAGCGTTCGAACCAGCGAAAGATCGGGTGGAAGCGCAGCTCGGGGTGCTTCTCGAGCTGGCGGTAGATGGTGATGTAGCGCGCGTAGCCGATCTTCTCGCTCAGGTAGGTGGCGTAGAAGATGTACTTGGGCTTGAAGTAGGTGTAGGCCTTGCTGGCCTTCAGGGCCTGCAGGTCGACGGCCAGGTCGTAGTCGCGCAGCGAGTAGTTGATGAAGTTCGCATGGCGCGATTCGTCGCGCGTCAGGTAGGTCATCAACGACTTGATGTCGGGGTTGTCGACCTTCTTGCGGAGCTCGTTGTAGAGCACGCAGCCACTGAACTCGCTGGTGATGCTGGTGATGAGGAAGTCCAGGAACTCCTGGTGCAGCTCGGGCGGCAGGGGCTTCACTTCGGAGGCGAAGGACTCGTCGCGCTTGAAGTGGTCGTGGTTGTTGTCGCCTTCGTACTCGGCCAGCATGGCGTCCCACTCGGCACGCAGCGGGCTCATGTCGAGCTTGTCCATCGCCGCGTAGTCGGTGGTGTAGAAGCGCGGACTGATCAGGTTCTCGGTCTTCGCACGCTGCATCACCTGGTCGGTGTTGTCGAGGGCATGGACAGTGGTGCTCATCGCGGGTACTCCTTGGGCATGCGATTCAGGGACTGCAACGCGCCGGCAGGCAGCCAGCGCGCAAAAACGGCGGCGTTGTCACGGCCGAACGACGCGAGGTCGATGCGTTGGCCGGTCTCGGGGTCGGTGATCAGCAGCCGGCCGTCGGCATGCAGGCTGAGCACGTAGGGCGCGGCGGTGCCCACGGCGTGGGCGCGGCGGTCGCGGGCCAGCCCGCGGAGCACGCCGCGCAGGAAGCCTTGCTCGCCGCGGAACTCGCCGAGCAGCTCGCCGGTGGTGGCATCGCTCACGCGCACGGCGCCGTCGGGGGTGTCGGCGAAGGCCAGCGAGCGCTCGGCCAATGCCGCCTGCGGCGCGACGGTCGGGCTGTAGCCGGCCAGCCGCATGGTGGCGACGCTGGCGAGCACGGCCAGCAGCAGCACCGCGATCGAGCGCACCAGCCAGCGCGGAATGCGCTCGGCCGACGCGTGCACCGAATTCGCGTGGGCGCTCATGCCGCCTGCCGCTGCGGTTGCAGGTCGAGCGACGGCGCTGCGTCCGCTGCCAGCTCGGGCCGGGCCGCTTGCGCATTGACCGCCGACCAGGCGGCCGACAGCTTCTGCGACACCGCGTCGACGTCGGCCAGGCAGCGCAGCATGGGCTGCGGCCGCGCCAGCATCCAGGGGCGTGCATGCGGCCACAGGTTCAGGTAGGCGATGCGCGTGTCGCCCCGCAGTTGCAGCGCGATCTCGCCACGCGTGCCGCCCAGCGACAGCAGGTGCGCGGCATCGACGTGCTTCAGCGGCAGGTTGTAGGTGACGGTGAGCACGATGCCGATGCGCATGACGATGCGCTTGTCGGTGAGCGTGTAGACCGTGGTGCTGGCCGTCAGGCGCGCGAGCGCTGCCAGGATGCCGATGGCCACCGCGGCCAGCAGTGCCAGCACCAGCGAACCCTTCAGCGCCGCCAGCAGCGGCAAGCCGTCCTGCATCTGCGAGCCGACGCGCCACACCAGCATCAGCGCGAAGTAGCCCACGACAACTGGCAGATGGAAGATGCGGCGGGCCACCAGGCCCGGCAGGGGCTGACCCTGCCAAAGCAGCCGTTCGCTATCGGGCAGGCGCTCGGGAAGCCCGAACTGCGGCTCGAATTCGTGCTCCTGTCCCCGATGCGGGGTGGCTGCCACGGCCTTCATACCAGCGGCTCCAGGCGATGCGGCTCGGCATACAGCAGTCCGGCGCCGAAGTAGGCCGAGATCTTCTCTTCCTCGAGCAGCGTGATGGTGTCCGTGCCCCGCGTGGCCGGCACGTCACCCCACTGGGCGGCCAGCAAGGCATGCACATGCACGGCCTGGCGCGTGATGCGGCAGAAGGTCATGGGCACCAGCGCGCGGCGGCTGCCGTCGGCGAGTTCCACCTCGAGGTAGCGGAACATCATCTCCGGTCCGTCGACCCAGAGTTCGCGCACCGTGCCGGCGCTGTCGCCGTAGGGGTCGAGCACCTGCATGCCGCGCGGGTCGGGGTCGTTCTCGCTGACCTCGAAGCCGGGGCACACCGCCAGCGGGCGGATCTTCGGCTGGCCGTGGGCGTCCATGTCGGGGTGGTCGGCGCGGGCGGCCCAGGCGCCGCTGCCGACACCGGCCAGCAGCGGGTTGCCCACGGGGTCGATCGGGCTGCCCTCGTTGCCGTAGGTTCGCTCGGCGCTGTAGTGCTGGCCACCGGCCGAGCCGGACGGCACCTGGATCTCCGTGCCGTCGTGCAGCCGGTAGGTCTTGGGTGCGGGGATGCCGATCCAGCCGTCGTGCGTGGTGCCGCGATGGCTTTCGAGCGGGTATCCCTCGCGGCGGTTCTCGCGCGCGAGGTAGTAGATCAGGCCGGCGAAGAAGATCCAGAAGGCGTACAGAACGAGCTGTGCGACATCGACGAATCCTGTGATGGCTCCGGTTCCCATGGTGTTTGGCTCCTAGGCGGGGTTGGCTTGGTTGACGTGGTCGGGACTGCTCAACCCGGGAAATCCGCCAGCCCGAAGCGGCGAGGCTCCGAAGGGCTTGCCTCAGGGGCAGGCGGGGACTTGAGGCGCGGCCGTGTCACGAGCGGGCCGAGCACGGCCAGCGTCGCGAACAGCAGCGCGATTTCGAGGTGGTAGACGAAGGCGTAGCCGGTGGCGGGCATGACGAGCGCTTCGCCCAAGGCGCCGCTCATGGCGAGGTGGCCGACCGCGTCGCGCAGGGCGCCGCCGAGGGCCACGCTCAGGCCCGTGGCCAGCGCGACGACGCCACCCCAGGCGCCGAGCACCATGCCGTGCAGGCCGCCGCTGTCGAGCGCCATCGCGGCGCTGAGCGTGCCCACCGAGAACAGGCCGCCGCCAAAGCCGATCAGGCCCACGCCGATGCGGAACATCAGCGGCGAGCCCAGCGGCTCGGCGAACACCACGAGCGAAAACGCGGCCAGGCCGATCAGCAGCCCATGCGCGGCCAGCCGGCGCGGGCAGACGCCGCGCAGCAGCTGTCGCGCCGCCCAGCCGAAGGCGAGCAGGGCGCCGAGCGCCATGACGCCGGTGAGCCAGGTGGTCTGGCCGACGCTGAGGCCCATGACCTCGCCGCCGTAGGGCTCGAGGATGATGTCCTGCATGCTGAACGCCGCCGTGCCCAGGCCCACGGCGAGCAGGAAGCGCACGACGCGGCCGTGCTGCGCGAACTGCGCCCAGCGCTGGGAGAACGGGGTGTTGTCGGCCGGCGTGCGCGCGCGGCTGCGATCGCGGGCTTCCTGCTTCCACACCGCCACCAGGTTGAGCATCAGGCAGGCCACGGCCGTGCCTTGCACCACCTGCACCAGGCGCGTGGGCGTGTAGTCGGCCAGCAGCCAGGCGAACAGGGCGCCGCTGCCCACCATGCCGAGCAGCAGCATCACGTACATCAGGGCCACGACACGCGGGCGCGTGGCCGGCGTGGCGCGGTCGGTGGCCAGGGCCAAACCGGCGGTCTGCACGGTCTGCGCGCCGGCGCCCGCCAGCAGGAAGGCCAGGCCCGCGGCGATGTGGCCGGCTGCGAGTTGCACGGTGGTTTGGCCGGTGAGCAGCACCAGCGAAAACGGCATGATGGCCAGGCCCGCAAACAGCGCGCCGCTGCCGAACCAGATGTAGGGCACCCGGCGCCAGCCGAGCGCGCTGCGGTGCTGGTCGGACTTGAAGCCCACCAGCGCGCGGAACGGCGCAAACAGCAGCGGCAGCGCCACCATCAGGCTCACGAGCCAGGCGCCGACACCGAGCTCGATGATCATGACCCGGTTCAGCGTGCCCACCGTCAGCACCGTGACCATGCCCACGCTCACCTGGAACAGCGCCAGCCGCACCAGCTGCAGCAGCGGTAACTCGGGCGTAGCGACATCGGCAAACGGCATGTAGCGAGTCGCCACGCCGGCCCAGTCGACGCGGCCGCGGCGGCGCACGAGTGCGGTGGTGGTGCTGAACAGGTCCATCGGTCGCGGGTGCGTCAGGCGGCCGGGGCCATCAGGCGGTAGGCCTGCGAGGTGTAGAAGCCGCTGGCCACACGCTGCGACTCGGCCAGACGCCAGCCCGCCATCGGCGCGTGCAGGCGCATCTGGCGTGCCAGCGTGGCCTGTGCCACCGGCACGATGGAAGGCGATCGGTCGCTGCGCGGAAACAGCTTGCCCGCGCCGTAGAAGGCCCACAGCAGCGGGCTCGCCGGGGCGAAGGTGACGACCATCGAGCCGCGTGTGCGGTCGGCCAGGGTGCCGAGCACGCGCACCGCGTCGGTGGTGCGGTAGTGGATCAGCGAGTCCATCGCCACGACGTGGTCGAAGTGGCCGAGCTCGGGGCTGCTCATGTCGCCGCTGCGGAAGTCGATCGAGCCACGAGCGCCTTCGGCCTGCAGCTGGGCCAGGCAGCGCTCGCGCGCCACGTCCACGAGCTGCGGGCTCAGGTCGATGGCCAGCACCTCGGCGCCGCGGCGGGCCAGTTCGATGGCGAAGCTGCCGGTGCCGCAGCCGGCGTCGAGCACGCGCTGGCCGCTCAGATCAGCCGGCAGCCAGGCCAGCAGCGTGTCGCGCATGCGGTCGCGGCCGGCGCGAACGGTGGCGCGCACGCGGCTCACCGGCGCCGTGCTGGTGAGCCGGGCCCAGGTGTCGGCCGCGGTGCGGTCGAAGTAGTGCTCGATCTCGCCGCGGCGGCGGGTGTAGGTGTCGGTGGCAGACATGGTGGCGGCCCCCGGCTCAGTCAAAACCCAGCAGGTCGAAGATCTCGCGGTCCTTCAGCGGCACCGAGGGCAGCGGGTCCGAGCCCACCCACATGCTGGCCGCCAGGCGCAGGTACTCCTTCTGCACGGCCTCGATCTCGGGCGTGCTGTCCATCTCGAAGATCGTGCACTTCTTCAGCCGGCTGCGGCGGATGGCATCGAGGTCGGGCAGGTGGGCTGCGAGCTTGAGGCCGGTGCGCGCGTTGTACTTGTCGATCTGGTCGGTGCCGGCGCTGCGGTTGGCGATGACGCCGCCCAGGCGCACGCGGTAGTTCTTGGCCTTCGCGCCGATGGCCTGCACGATGCGGTTCATCGCGAAGATCGAGTCGAAGTCGTTGGCGGTGACGATCATCGCCCGCTCGGCGTGCTGCAGCGGCGCCGCGAAGCCGCCGCAGACCACGTCACCCAGCACGTCGAAGATCACCACGTCGGTGTCTTCGAGCAGGTGGTGTTCCTTCAGCAGCTTCACGGTCTGGCCGACGACGTAGCCGCCGCAGCCGGTGCCCGCGGGCGGGCCGCCGGCCTCGACGCACATGACGCCGCCGTAGCCCTCGAACACGAAGTCCTCGGGGCGCAGTTCCTCGGCGTGGAAGTTCACCGTCTCGAGGATGTCGATGACGGTGGGCAGCATCTTCTTCGTCAGCGTGAAGGTGCTGTCGTGCTTGGGGTCGCAGCCGATCTGCAGCACGCGCTTGCCCATCTTGCTGAAGGCGGCGCTGAGGTTGGAGCTCGTGGTGCTCTTGCCGATGCCACCCTTGCCGTAGATGGCAAAGACTTTGGCGGTGCCGATCTTGACCTGGTTGTCCTGCTCCACCTGCACGCTGCCCTCGCCATCGAGGCGCGGGTCGACAGTGGGGCGGGAACCACGACCGATGTTCGTGACGGGTACTTCTGTGACGTTCATGCGGCTGCTTTCTGCGGGTAGGCACCGTCGAAGACACCCTCAAGGCGGTCCTCGAGTTCTTCTCCGGCGCGCTTGAGCGCAGCCAAGGTGGCTGCGTCGGGTTGCCAGTACTGGCGGTCACAGGCTTCGAGAAGCCGGTGAGCCACCTTGGCGCTGGCGGTGGGGTTCAACTTCGACAGGCGCTCCCGCATCGCGGGGTCGAGGACGAAGGTTTCGGTGAGGTGCTGGTAGACCCAGGGCTGCACCTGGCCGGTGGTGGCGCTCCACGCGAAGGTGTTGGTGATGCTCACCTCGATCTGGCGCACGCCCTCGTAGCCGTGCTCAAGCATGCCTTCGTACCACTTCGGGTTCAGCATGCGGGTGCGCGTCTCGAGTGCCACCTGCTCCGACAGCGTGCGCACCACGCCGGCGTCGGCGCTGCGCGTCTGGTCGGCGATGTAGATCGGCGTCTCGGCCGCGGCGCCCGTGGCGCCACCGGCCACCTTGGCGCGCTTGACGGCGCGGCTGATGCCACCGAGCGTGTCGAAGTAGGTGTCGATGGTGGTGACGCCGAGTTCGACCGAATCGAGGTTCTGGTACGTCAGCGCCACGTCGGCGAGCACATGGTTCAGCAGCTTGGCCTGAGCCACCGGCTGGCCGCTGCGGCCGTAGGCGAAGCCCTTGCGCTTGGTGTAGGCCTCGGCGAGCTCGTCTTCTTCTTGCCAGGTGCTGCTGTCGACCAGCAGGTTGACGTTGCTGCCATACGCGCCATCGGCGTTGCCGAAGACGCGCAGCGACGCGGTTTCGAGATCGCCGCCGTGCTCGCGCTGCCAAGCCAGGGCGTGCTTGCGGATGAAGTTCTGTTCCTCGGGCTCGTCGGCGCTGGCGCACAGGAACGAGGCCTCGGCCAGCATGCGGATCTGCAGCGGCAGCAGGTCGCGGAAGATGCCCGACAGCGTCATGACCACGTCGATGCGCGGGCGGCCCAGCTCGGCCAGCGGAATCAGCGTGGCACCGGCAAGGCGGCCGTAGCCGTCGAAGCGCGGTGCCGCACCCATCAGCGCCAGGGCCTGCGCCAGCGGCGCGCCCTCGCTCTTGAGGTTGTCGGTGCCCCAGAGCACCAGCGCCACCGTCTCGGGCAGGCCGTGGCCGTCGGCGGCGTGGCGCGCCAGCAGGCGATCGGCCTGGCGCGTGGCGTCGCGCACCGCGTAGGCGCTCGGGATGCGGAACGGGTCGAAGCCGTGCAGGTTGCGACCGGTGGGCAGCACCTCGGGGTTGCGCATCACGTCGCCACCGGGCGCCGGCGGCACGAAGCGGCCGTCGAGGGCGCGCACGATGCCGGCGATCTCGGAGTCCTCGGCCATCAGCCGGTCGTGGTGGGCGAGCTGCGCCAGCGCGGCCAGGGCCTCGTCCTTGGCCGGGTGGCCCGCCGCCAGCAGCGCCTCGGACGGCGAAGCGCCCTGCACGATGGCGTCGATGCAGTCGCGCGTCAGCCCGTGGGGGTTGTCGGCCTCGCAGATGGCCCACAGCAGGTTGGCTCGTTCGGCGGCCTTGGGCGGCCGGCCGACGACGTGCAGGCCGTGGGGGATGAGCGTGTACTCGAGTTCGAGCACTTCGTCGGTGAGGCGCTTCACGGCGGCCTCGGCCTCGGCCGGCGACCAGGCCGGTTCGGCCGGGCACAGCTCAAGCGCGGCGGCCTGGGCCTGGATGAGCGCGGCCAGCTGCCGCTTTTCGCCGTCGGCTGCGTCAGCGCCGCCGGCATCGGCGTCACGGCCGCGCCAGCGTTGCATCGAGCTCTTCAGGTCGAGCAGGCCGCGGTACAGGCCTGCTTCGGCCACCGGCGGCGTGAGGTAGCTGATGAGCGTGGCCGCAGCCCGGCGCTTGGCGATGGCGCCCTCGCTCGGGTTGTTGCTGGCGTAGAGGTAGAAGTTCGGCAGGTCGCGGATCAGGCGGTCGGGCCAGCAGCTGCCGGTGAGGCCGCTCTGCTTGCCGGGCATGAATTCGAGCGAGCCGTGGGTGCCGAAGTGCAGCACGGCGTCGGCCTTCCAGTCCTCGCGCAGCCAGCGGTAGAAGGCGCTGAAGGCGTGCGTCGGGGCGAAGCCCTTCTCGAACAGCAGGCGCATCGGGTCGCCTTCGTAGCCCATGCCGGGCTGCACCGTCAGCACCACGTTGCCGAAGCTCACGCCGAGCACGAAGATCGAGCGGCCGTCGCTGAGCTGCTTGCCCGGCGCCGGGCCCCAGGCGGCCTCGATCTCCTTGAGCCAACGCTCGCGCTTCACATGGTCGGCGGCCGGGATCTGCGCCAGCACGTTGGCATCGGCCCCCAGGCGCTCGCGGTTGCCCTCGAGCAGCGCCACGCGCAGCGCGTCCACGCTCTCGGGCATGTCGACGGTGTAGCCCTCGCGCTTGAGACCCTTCAGGGTTTCGAAGGCGCTCTCGAAGACCGAGAGGTAGGCCGCGGTGCCCAGGTTGCCGGCGTTGGGCGGGAAGTTGAACACCACCATCGCCACGCGGCGCTCGGCGCGCTGCTTGCGGCGCAGCGCCACGAGGTGGGCCACGCGCGAGGCCAGCATCGCCGTGCGCTCGCTGCAGGCGTGCATGTCGGTGTCGGCGTCGGGGAAGTGGCAGGCCTTCTCGCAGCCGTGGCAGGTGCTGCCGGCCGCGCCGCCGCGGCCGCCGTACACACCGGGGCCGGTGGCGCCGTCGAGCTCGGGGATGGCGACCATGATGGTGGTTTCCACCGGCAGCAGGCCGCGGGCCGAGCCGCCCCATTCGGGCAGGCTCTGGAACTCCACCGAGTGGGCCGCCACGTAGGGCACGTCGAGCTGGCTGAGCACTTCTTCGGCCGCCCGCGAGTCGTTGTAGGCCGGGCCGCCGACGAGCGAAAAGCCGGTGAGCGACAGCACTGCGTCCACCTGGGCGCGGCCGTCCTTCATGAAGAAGCGCTCGATGGCCGGCCGCGAATCGAGGCCCGACGCAAACGCCGGCACGACCTGCAGGCCTTGCACTTCGAGCGCGGCGATCACGGCGTCGTAGTGGCGGGCGTTGCCGGCCAGCAGGTAGCTGCGCAGCAGCAAGAGGCCGACGCGGCCCTTGGCGCGCTCGGCGCTCACCAGCTGCGGCAGCTCGGCCAGATCGCTGCTCATGCGCGTGGCCAGGCGCGGGTGGTACACGCCCACCTCGGGGTATTCAGCCGGTGCTTGTGCGGCGGTGTGGCCGCGCAGGGCGGCGCGCTGCGGCGCACGGGCGTCGCCCGCGGCGCCGGCGTAGCGGTCGACCAGGAAGCGCACCAAGTTAACGACGTTGTCCTGCGAGCCGCCGAGCCAGTACTGCAGGGTCAGGAAGTACGCCCGCACGTCCTGGGCCGTGCCGGGGATGAACTTCAGCAGCTGCGGCAGCCGGCGCAGCATCTTCATCTGGCGCTCGCCGCTGCCGGCGGCCGGCGCCTTGCCGTCCTTGGCGGCTTCGGCGCCGCTCTTGCCGCGCAGCTTCTTCAGCAGGGCCAGCACGCCACTGGCGGGCTTGGCCATGTCGAACTTGCCCATGCGCGTGAGCTTGGCCACCTCGCCGGCGCTCATGGCGCAGACCATCGCGTCGCAATGCTCGCGGCGCGCCGTCAGGTCTTCGAGGATGGGCTTGAAATGCTCTTCCATGAAGAGCATGGTCACGACGACGATGTCGGCCCGCGCGATGTCGGCCTTGCACTTCACCAGGGACTCGGCGTCGCTCGCCCATTCGGAGGCGGCGTGCATCGTGAAGGCCAGACCGGGCATCTGCTGCAGCAGCGAGACGCGGGCGCGGTCGGCCGCACCCGCCAGGTGCGGGTCCATCGTGACCAGCACGAAGCGCAGGGCCGGGCTCTCAGCGGCCGAAATGCGCTTTGGCGTCATAGAGCGTCTCGACGGTGATGGTGGCCAGGCCACGGTCGAGCGCAAAGCGCTCGGTGTTGCGGCGGGCCTTGCCGCGCACGAAGAACGGGATCTTCTGCAGCTCTTTCTGCGCGTCCGGCGCCCAGGCCGTGACCAGCGGTGCCGGCTCGTTGGCGGCCGGCGCGGGGGCGGGCTCCACCACCGGCGGCTGGGTCGACACCAGGTGCTGTTCGCGCGGCGCGCCGGCATGCGACAGGTGCGAGGCCGCCGCGCCTTCGTGGAACTCGAAGTCCTCGCGGAACATCGCCAGCAGGTGCTCTTCCAGGCCCATCATCAGCGGGTGAACCCAGGTGTCGAACAGCACCGCGGCGCCTTCGAAGCCCATCTGCGGCGAGTAGCGCGCGGGGAAGTCCTGCACGTGCACCGGGGCGCTGATCACGGCGCAAGGCAGCTTCAGCCGCTTGGCGATGTGGCGTTCCATCTGCGTGCCCAGCACCAGCTCGGGCTGGGCCTCGGCGATCTTCTGCTCGACCTCGAGGTAGTCGTCGCTGATCAGCGGCTCCACACCGTACAGGGCGGCGGCCTCGCGCACCTGGCGCGCGAACTCGCGGCTGTAGGTGCCCAGGCCGACGACCTGGAAGCCGAGCTCCTCGGACGCGACGCGCGCGGCGGCCACGGCGTGCGTGGCGTCGCCGAACCCGAACACGCGCTTGCCGGTGAGGTAGGTGCTGTCGACCGAGCGCGAGTACCAGCTGGCGCGCGAGCTGCTCTTGGCCAGCAGCGCGCTGGCGTCGATGCCGGCGAGTTGCGCCACCTCGGCGATGAACTCGCGCGTGGCGCCCACGCCGATGGGCACGGACTTGGTGAACGGCTGGCCGAACGCGCGCTGCAGGTAGCTGGCGGCCTGGCCGGCGATCTCGGGGTAGAGCACGACGTTGAAGTCGGCCTCGTGCAGGCGCACGATGTCGGCTGCGCTGGCATCGAGCGGGGCCACCACGTGCACGTCGACGCCGATCTGTGCCAGCAGCTTGGTGACCTCGGCGACGTCGTCGCGGTGGCGAAAGCCCAGCGCCGTGGCGCCCAGCAGGTTGCAGCACTTGCGCTCGCGCAGCGGCCGGCGCGGCACGGCCTCGCGGCGCGGGGCCAGCGCCCGCACCAGCTGGTACAGCGTCTCGGAGGCGCCCCAGTTTTCCTTGCGCTGGTAGGCCGGCAGCTCCAGCGCCACCACCGGAATCGGCAGCTTCAGGCCCTGGGCCAGGCCACCGGGATCGTCTTGAATCAGCTCGGCGGTGCAGCTCGAGCCCACGAGCAGCGCCTTGGGCTGGAAGCGCTCGTAGGCGTCGCGCGCGGCGCTCTTGAAGAGCTCGGCAGTGTCGCCGCCCAGGTCGCGCGCCTGGAAGGTGGTGTAGGTCACGGGCGGGCGGCGGTCGCGCCGCTCGATCATCGTGAACAGCAAGTCGGCGTAGGTGTCGCCCTGCGGCGCGTGCAGCACGTAGTGCACGTCGGTCAGCGCGGTGGCCACGCGCATGGCGCCGACGTGCGGCGGGCCTTCGTAGGTCCAGAGCGTCAGTTGCATGATCAGGCGGCGACGGGTTGGGCCACGCGGGCCGTGAGCAGCGCCTTGCGGCGCAGCGGGCGGGCGAAGAGCTCGGCCAGGTCGGCGGCCTGCTCATAGCCGTGGATGGGCGTGAACACGAGCTCGATGGCCCACTTGGTGGTCAGGCCCTCGGCCTCGAGCGGGTTGGCCAGGCCGAGGCCGCAGACGGTGATGTCGGGGCGGTCGGCGCGGCATCGTTCGAGTTGCAGGTCGACGTCCTGGCCCTCGGCCAGGCGGGTGCCGGCCGGCAACAGCGCCAGCTCTTCGGCCATCAGCTCGCGGTGCAGGAAGGGCGTGCCGACTTCCACCAGCTCGGCGCCGAGCTCGCGCGACAGGAAGCGCGCGATCGGGATCTCGAGCTGCGAGTCGGGGAAGAAGAAGATGCGCTGGCCCTGGAGCGCACCGCGCAGCTTAGCCAGCGCCACCGCGGCGCGTTCGCGGGCACTGGCGGTGACGCGGTCGACGATCTCGGCGCCCACGCCGAAGGCGGCCGCTGCGGCCTGCAGCCAGCCCGTGGTGCCTTCGACCCCGATGGGGAAGGGCGCCGCCACGCGCACGGCGCCGCGGGCCTCGAGCGCGCGGGCGGTGTCGCCCAGGAAGGGCTGCGCCAGCAGGAAGCGGGTGCCCGGGCCCACCGCAGGCAGCGCGTCGCTGCGGCGCGCCGGCAGGAAGCCCAGCGTCGTGCCCGCTGGCAGCAGCTGGCCGAGCAGGCGTGCGAGCTGGTCTTCGACGACATCGGGCAGCGCGCCCACCACCAGCAGCTGCGCGTCGGGCGCGGTTTTCATCACCGGCACCAGCGAGGCCAGGCAGGCGTCTTCGCCCTGCGTGAAGGTGGTCTCGATGCCGCTGCCGCTGTAGTTGAGCACGCGCACGCGCGGCAGGAACTGGCCGCTCAGCCGCTCGGCGGCGCGTGACAAGTCGAGCTTGATGACCTCGCTCGGGCAGCTGCCCACGAGGAACAGCGTCTTGATGTCGGG
>JBIJAP010000387.1:0-3716 GCA_044345715.1 Rubrivivax sp. | reverse complement strand
CACCTGCAGCGCGGCTGGGCCTTCCTGAAGAGCGAGATGAACGAGTTCGTCGACCTGCTGCCCGCGCAGCAACGCGTCGACGAAGAAAGCTGGTACCGCGGCACCGCCGACGCCGTCTACCAGAACCAGGACATCCTGGCCGCCTACCGCGCCGAGTACGTGGTGGTGCTGGCCGGCGACCACATCTACAAGCAGAACTACGCGCTGATGCTGGCCGACCACGTGGCCCTGCACCAGCAACTGGGCACCGAGTGCACGGTGGCCTGCGTCGAGGTGAGCCGCGAAGAGGCCAAGGCCTTCGGCGTGATGGCCGCGGGCGCCGACCGCCGCATCACTGATTTCGTTGAGAAGCCGCCCGAGCCGCCCACCGTGCCGGGCAAGCCCGACCGCAGCCTGGCCAGCATGGGCATCTACATCTTCAACGCGCGCTACCTCTACAAGGAGCTGGAGCGCGACATGATGGACCCTAACTCCAGCCACGACTTCGGCAAAGACATCATCCCGCGCGCGGTGCGCGCCGGCCTGGCGGCGGCGCATCCGTTTGATCTGTCGTGCGTGGGCCGCCGCGCCGGCCACGAGCCCTACTGGCGCGACGTCGGCACCATCGACGCCTACTGGGACGCCAACATCGACCTGACGGCCACCGACCCGCTGCTCAACCTGTACGACACGCACTGGCCGATCTGGACGTACCAGCAGCAGCTGCCGCCCGCCAAGTTCGTGCACAACCTTGACGACCGCCGCGGCATGGCCATCGAAAGCCTGGTCTCGGGCGGCTGCATCGTCAGCGGCAGCGTGTTCCGCTCGGTGCTGTTCTCCACCGTGCGCGTGCATTCGCACTCGCAGGTGAACTGGAGCGTGCTGCTGCCCGGCGTGCAGGTGGGCCGCCACGCGCGCCTGACGCGCTGCGTGGTCGACCGCGACTGCGTCATTCCCGACGGCCTTGTGATCGGCGAAGACGCCGTGGCCGATGCCGCACGCTTTTTCCGCACCGACAGCGGCATCACGCTCGTGACCCGCGAGATGCTGCGCGCCACCGAATGAGCGTGTCAGCGGCCCTGAAGCCGGCGAGCCCGGGCGCGCCGATGCGCGTGCTGCACGTGGCGGCCGAGGTGTTTCCGCTCGTCAAGACCGGCGGCCTGGCCGACGTGGTGGCGGCCCTGCCGGTGGCGCAGGCGCAGCAAGGCGCCGACGTGCGCTTGCTGCTGCCGGGCTACCCGGCCGTGATCGAGAGCGTGCAGGGCGCGCGCCCGGTCATCGACATCGGTGCTTGCTTCGGCGCGCTGCGCGTGCGCCTGCTGCTGGGCCGCATGCCGGGCACGGCCTTGCCGGTGTACGTGATCGACGCGCCCTACCTGTACCGCCGTGCCGGCGGGCCCTACCAGGCAGCCGATGGCGAGGAGTGGCCCGACAACCTGCAACGTTTTGCGCTGCTCGGCTGGGTGGCGGCGCACCTGGCGGCCGACGACGCCGACCCGGCCTGGGTGCCCGACATCGTGCACGCCCACGACTGGCATGCCGCGATGGCCTGCGCCTTTGTGGCCGAGCACCTGCCGACGCGGGCCGCGAGCGTGTTCACGGTGCACAACCTGGCGTTCCAGGGCTTGTTCCCGATGCACGACTGGTCGCTGCTGGGCCTGGCCTCGCGGCTGATGTCGCCGGCGGGGCTTGAATATCACGGCCAGCTCAGCTTCATGAAGGCGGGGCTGAAGTTCGCCGACCGCATCACCACCGTGAGCCCGAACTACGCGCGCGAGATCGCGACGCACGAATTCGGCTGTGGCCTGGACGGCGTCATCCGCGGACGCGGCGCCGCCGTGAGCGGCATCCTCAACGGCATCGACGACGCCGTGTGGAACCCCGCCACCGACCCTGCCATCGCGCAACGCTACGACGCCGAGCGCCTGGAGGGCAAGGCCGCGTGTCGCCTTGCGCTGCAGGCGGAGCTGGGCCTGCAGCCTGACGATCACGCGATGCTGATGGTGGTGGTGAGCCGCTTGACATCGCAGAAGGGCATCGACCTGCTGCTGGCCGCCATGCCCGAGCTGATGGCGATGGGCGTGCAGCTGGCCGTGCAAGGCACGGGCGACCCGGCACTGGAGGCCGCGTTCCGCATGGCCGAGCAGGCGCACAAGGGGCGGGTGCAGGTGCACATCGGCTACGACGAGGCGCGGGCGCACCGGCTGATTGCCGGCGCCGACATGATTGCGGTGCCGTCGCGCTTCGAGCCCTGCGGGCTGACGCAGCTCTACGGCCTGCGCTACGGCACCGTGCCGCTGGTACGCCAGGTGGGCGGCCTCGCCGACACGGTGGTGGATGCCGACGAAGCCGCACTGCGCGAGGGCCGGGCCACCGGCTTTGGCTTCGACGCGGCCACGCCCCGGGCGCTGGCGCAGACAGCGCAGCGCGCGGTGGCCCTGAAGCAGCAAGCCGCAGCCTGGCGTGGCCTCATGCGCCAAGGCATGGGGCAGGCGCTGGCCTGGGCCCAGCCGGCGCGGGCATACCTGGCGCTGTACGCCGAGGTGCTGGCACAACGCCGGGCTTGAGCACCACCGCTTGGATGGGCGGGAAGTTGGGTAGTCACCCGCAACCGGCCGCGAACACGCGTCGTTCCTGGTGATCTGGCGGACAGGGCGGGATTCGAACCCGCGGAGGGCTGTTAACCCTCACACGCTTTCCAGGCGTGCGACTTAAACCGCTCATCCACCTGTCCGTGGGCCTCGCCGGGCGGCGAAGCGGGCGCGATTCTAGCCTTGGGGCGAGGGCGCGGCCGCGTGCTTGCGCAGCCATTCGATCAGCACGTAGTCCAGCGCCTTGGCATGCGTGCTCTCCAGCACAACCGGCGGGGCGCAACCCTCTTCGTAGGCCTCGCGCCAGCGCAGCGCACACACGCACCAGCGGTCGCCGGGCTTGAGGCCGCGGAAGCGGTGCTCGGGGCGCGGCGTGATGAGGTCGTTGCCGCGCTCCATCTGGAAGTTCAGGAACTCCACCGTCACGCGGACGCAGATCACGTGGCTGCCGTTGTCTTGCGCGTCGGTGTGGCAACAGCCGTCGCGGTACCAGCCAGTGAGGGGGTCGTAGCCGCAAGGGATGAGCGCCGTGCCCAACACATTGAGCGCAAGGTCGCGTCGGGTCTCGGTCATGACGGAGCCTTGCTCACTTGCCGGGCGCCGGCCCGTTCTTGCCCAGCAGCGCCATCGCGGTGCCGATGAGGGCCGAGACCTCGCTCATGTTGCCGGGCACGATCATCGTGTTGTTGGTGCGCGCCAGGTTGGCGTAGGCCTCCACGGCCTTCTCGGCCACCTTCAGCTGCACGGCCTGCTCGCCGCCGGGCTGCTGGATGGCCGCGGCGATCTTGCGGATGGCCTCGGCCGTGGCGTCGGCCACCGCGGTGATGGCCGCTGCCTCGCCCTGCGCGTTGTTGATCTCGGCCTGCTTCTCGCCCTCGGAGCGCGCGATGAAGGCCTCGCGCTCGCCGGTGGCGATGTTGATCTGCTCCTGGCGCCGGCCCTCGGAAGCGGCGATGAGCGCGCGCTTCTCGCGCTCGGCGGTGATCTGCGCCTGCATGCTGCGCAGGATCTCGGTCGGCGGCGTGAGGTCCTTGATCTCGTAGCGCAGCACCTTCACGCCCCAGTTCATGGCTGCTTCGTCGAGCGAGTTCACGACGCTGGCGTTGATGAGATCGCGCTCCTCGAAGGTCTTGTCGAGCTCCATCT
>JBIJAP010000386.1:0-3725 GCA_044345715.1 Rubrivivax sp. | reverse complement strand
ACGGGCTCGCACAAGCTCGCACCAGTGGATAGTCGGTCACCTCGGCGCCGCCGCTCGCCTTGTACCGCACAGCCGTTTCTCCGCGAACGCCTGCCCCCGACCTCGGGGTTGAGAAGCTGATGAGCAACCTGAACTTCGGCGACGCCGCCACGCAGGACGTGCGCGGCGCGGTGATGTTCCTCAAGGGCAGCGGCTCGGCCAAGGTCGGCGTCACCGGCTTCTGCATGGGCGGCGCGCTCACGGTGCTGGCGGCCGTGCATGTGCGCGAGGTCGATGCGGGCGTGCCCTGGTACGGGCTGCCGCCGCTGGAGTACGTGGATGCCAGCCTGATCACCGCCCCACTGCTGGGCCACTGGGCGGTGCGCGACGAGATCTTCAAGATCGCCGATGTCGACGCGCTGCAGGCCAAGCTGCACGAAGGCGGCCGGCGCTTCGAGTTCCACCGCTACGACTGCAAGCACGCCTTCGCCAACGAGACCCAGACGCCCGGGCACGAGACGCTGCCCAGCCTGGGCTACGACGCAGCCGCGGCCGCGCTGGCCTGGCAGCGCACCGAGGCCTTCCTGGCGCGCGAGCTGCGCTGAAAGCAGCCCGGGCCGGTCAGGCCGAGACGCCCGAAGCGGGCGCCAGGCGCCGGCCGAGTTCGGTGGCGGCATCCAGGAAGGCTTCGTCGAGCACGCGGTTCATCACGTCGCTCAGGTGCTGGCCCGCGGTCGAGCGCAAGAAGACCGCGTACGCCGCCAGCTGGGCCTCGTCGGCACCTGCGTAGGCCACGGCACTGACGGCGCGCACCAGTTGCTCGAAGCCCGGGCGCAGCTTCGATAGCTGCTCGGCCAGCAAGGCGCGCGTGGCTTCGGGCGTGGGCCCGGCGCCGGGCGGCAGCACGCCCGACAAGCCCTGGCGCACCCCCGCCACCGTGTTGAGCGTCATCGACAGGGCGGTGTCGACACTGCCGCTGGACTGCACGACAGCCTCGATCTGCTCGCGGCGCGTCGGGCTCATGGCCTCCAGCAGCGCCAGGCCTTCGGCCATCACGACATCGGATTCGCGCGGGTCGGCGGCCGAGCGCTCCTCCAGCCGCGTCATCAGCACGCCGGTGGGCGCGTCGTACCAGGCGAACAGGGCCCCCAGGTGCTGCGGCTGCAGCTCCTGCGTCACCATGCGCAGGGCCACGCCGCGCAGGCGCGCAGCCGCGTAGGCCGCACGGGCTGCCGCATCCAGGCGCGCAGACTCGGCCGGGCTCGGCTCCGGCCCGCCCTGGGCCGCCGCCTCCTTCAGGCCCTGGCGCACCTGCTCGGCGACGCCCTCGAGTTGCACCCACAGGCCGCTCTTGCGCAACAGCCGCTCGGCCGAGCCGGGGTCGATCTGCGCCTGGGCCGGCAGCGCGGCCCCACCCAGGAACAGGGCCAGCATCAGGGCCCTGGCGCCCGCCACCCGCCACAACTGGCTCTGCGGGGTGGGCCTTGCGCACCGTTGCAACGTCAGCATTTCGATGAGTCTCCCGGGGCTCGGTGTCATGGCAGGGCGGGCTTGCCGCGCCGCGGCAGCATAGGGCGAGTGCCGTCACGGCGTCACGCTACATTCAGGGGTGATGGCCCACCCGGACGTCCGCGGCAACCCCTGCAGCAGCGCCAGCGCCACCGCGCGTGACGCGGCCGAGCGTGCGCTGCGCCTGATGATGGTGTTCGACGCGCCGCCGCTGGCCGATCTCGATGCCGCGATGGCCGCCGACCCCGGCTGGTGCCTGCCGCACGTCATGAAGGCCGGCTTCCTGCTGAGCCTGACCGAGCCCGCGCTGCTGACCGAGGCCGATGCACACCTGTCGCACGCCCGCGCGCTGGCCACCGAGGCCACGCCGCGCGAGCGCACCCACCTCGAGGCGCAGCAGCGCGTGCTCGAAGGCCGCTGGCGCGAGGCGCTGCGCCTGTGGGACGGCCTGCTTGTCGAGCACCCCTGCGATGCGCTGGCGCTGCAGTGGGCGCAGCTCTGGGACTTCTACCGCGGCGATGCCCCGGCCCTGCGCCAGCGCCCGGCGCGCGCGCTGCCCGACTGGAGCGAAGCCGATCCGCTGTACGCCTGCGTGCTGGGCCTGTGGGCCTTCGGGCTGGAAGAGTGCAACCTCTACCCGCAGGCCGAGGAAGCCGGCCGCCGCGCCTTGGCGCTCGACCCCGGCGTGCCCTGGGCCGTGCACGCTGTGACCCACGTGATGGAGATGCAGGGCCGCTTCGAAGACGGCGCTGCATGGCTGCGCCAGCACCAGCCGCACTGGGCCGAGGGCAACGGCCTGGCCTGCCACCTGTGGTGGCACAAGGCGCTGTTCCGGCTCGAGGGCATGGACCTCGTCGGCGCGCTGCGCCTGGTGGACACGCACTTCACCGGCGCGGCCATGCAGATCACGCTGAACCGCGTCGACGCCGCCTCGCTGCTGTGGCGGCTGCACCTGCTGGGCGAAGACGTCGCAGCCCACGGCCGGGCGCTCGTCGACGGCTGGACCCTGCCCGACGACGAGGCCGGCCACTACGCCTTCAACGACGTGCACCGCGTGCTGGCGCTGCTGCTGGCGCAGGAGCTGCCGCGCGCCGAGGCATGGCTCGCACGTTGCGCCGAGCGCGCGCTGT
Organism: Rubrivivax sp.; assembly: GCA_044345715.1. GTDB lineage: Bacteria > Pseudomonadota > Gammaproteobacteria > Burkholderiales > Burkholderiaceae_C > Rubrivivax. Next base: position 1,107 of record JBIJAP010000386.1, on the reverse strand, counting down.
CGGCCACCGACGCCGGCCGCGACAACCATGCGATGGCCCGCGAGGTGGGCCTGCCGCTGATGCGCGGCGTGATCGCGCTGGCGCGGGGCGATGCCGACGGTGCGGTCGACCTCATCGCGCCAGTGCGGGGCCAGGCGGCACGTTTTGGCGGCAGCCATGCGCAGCGCGACCTGATCGATCTCACGCTGCTGGCCGCCGCAGCCGACGGTGGCCGCCGCAGCCTGGGCCGCGCGCTGCTGAACGAACGCACGATGGCCAAGCCGGCCTCGCCGCTGACGCGCCACTGGGCGGCACGCCTGGCCCTGCCGGGCGAGGCGCGGGCCTGAAGCCAGGGGGGAGCCGAATGAACGCCGAAGAGAAACGCGAACAACGCCTGAAGCTGCTCGAAGACGACATCGGCCGCAAGCTCGCCGAGAGCGCAGCCAGTGGCGAACTGCGCCAGGCGCGCAGCTGGGGCAAGCCGCTCGACCTGGGCGACGGTTACGACGACACGCCCGCCGAACTGCGCATGGGCATGAAGATCCTCAAGGACGCCGGCGTCGTGCCGCCCGAGGTGGAGCTGATGCGCGACATCGAGGCGCTGCGGCTGTCGCTCGAAGGCACGGGCGACGACGCCGTCTCCAAGGCTGGCCGCCAGCGCTTGTCGGAGATGCAGCAACAGCTGGCGCTGCGGCTGGAGAAGCTGCGCGGCAGCGGCACGCTGTAGTTCGGGCTGAGACTGCCAAAACCCTCTCCCCCGTTCGGGCTGAGCCTGTCGAAGCCTGGTGCCGCACAGACACTCGCACTCGAAACATCGCGCCGGCAAAGGGCTGTGCGGGCGGGGGCTGCGGCGTGAGTTGAAGCGGTCGGCCCTGCGGGCCGGCTGCCCTGTGCTGCTTGGCGCTTCAAGATCACGCCGCAGCCCCCACCCGCACAGCCCTTTGCAACAACCGGGGTTTGGTTTCGGACCGAACACCACCACGTTTCCTTGAGCGGCAGGCGGTGCACGGTGCGGGCGCTATGTGGGGCGCCGAGCAGCGCAGTCTTGAGGGGGGGGCGCGCGCAGCGCGCTTCGTGGACTGACTCACCGCAAGTGCTTGAGCGGAGTTCGCGCCAGCGAACGCAGCG
>JBIJAP010000037.1:0-14041 GCA_044345715.1 Rubrivivax sp. | reverse complement strand
TCCACATCGAGACGCAAGACACCTACTCGGTGGTGAAGAAGCTCATCCCCGAGGGCCAGACGATGTGCAGCCTGTGCTCGCGGCTGCGCCGCGGCATCCTGTACCGCGTGGCCGGCGAGCTGGGTGCGACCAAGATCGCGCTCGGCCACCACCGAGACGACATGGTGGTGACGCTGCTGATGAACATGTTCTTCGGCAGCCGCCTGAAGGGCATGCCGCCCAAGCTCGTCTCCGACGATGGCAAGAACGTCGTCATCCGCCCGCTGGCCTACGTGGCCGAGACCGACCTGGAAGCCTGGGCCGAGCACCGGCAGTTCCCGATCATCCCGTGCACGCTGTGCGGCAGCCAGAGCAACCTGCAGCGCGTGCAGGTGAAGGCCATGATCCGCGAGTGGGAGCGCAAGTACCCCGGCCGCATCGACAACATGCTCACGGCCATGGGAAACGTGGTGCCCAGCCACCTGATGGACCGGAACTTGTTCCCCTTCTCGACGATCCGAGCTGAAGGGCGGCCCGTGCCCGGCGGCGACATCGCCTTCGACGACGAGCCCTGCGCGCCCACACCCACCCCTGCCGGCGAGGCGGGGACTGCCGACGGCCAAGCCGTACGCTGGCACCGGGCCGCGCCCGGTGAAGGCGCCGAATGACGGAGAACTGAGCGATGAACCTGCTGCGCACCCTCACCTTGCCGCTGGCCCTGACGGGCTCGCTGCTGATCGCCGGCTGCGCCGGCATGAACACGCTCACCGCCGATGTCTCCAGCTTCGGCGAGTGGCCGGCCGAGCGCAAGGCCGGCACCTACGCCTTCGAGCGGCTGCCGTCGCAGCAGGCGCGCGCCGCCGAGACCGAGCTGCTCGAAGCCGCCGCCCGCCCGGCGCTGGCCAAGGCCGGCTTCGTGGCCGTGGCCCAAGGCCAGACGCCCGACGTGCTGGTGCAGGTGGGCACGCGCGTCGGCCGCACCGAGGCGCCCTGGGCCGACCCGTTCTGGTGGCGCGGCGGCTTCGGCTACTGGCGGCCCAACCCCTGGGTCGGGCCGCGCTGGGGCCTGAGCGCGCAGTTCGACATGAACGCCCGCTACGAGCGCGAGCTGGCCCTGCTGCTGCGCGACCGCGCCAGCGGCAAGCCGCTGTTCGAGGCCCGCTCCAGCCACGAAAGTGCCAGCGTGTCGGCCAGCACCAGCACCCTGACGGCGATGTTCGACGCCGCGCTGGCCGACTTCCCGAAGCTCGGCCTGAACCCGCGCCGCGTGACGGTGACGATCCCCGTTCAGCCGGCCTCGCCGGCCCGCTGAGGCCGGGCGCAGGCTCGCTCAGCCCGCCGGGTTCGGCGCCACGCGCTCGCGCTGCAGCCGGCCGCGCTGCTCGTAATCGGGCGGCACCCTCATCAGCACCGCGTCGGGCTCGCCGCGCTTCACGGCCTTCAGGCGGTAGGTCTCTTCGCCCTGGCGCGGGTCGAAGTCGCGGCTCATCACGGTGAGCATCAGCTCCGGCGAGGTCCAGACCTCGCGCACTGTCTGGATGGGCTTTTCGTTGCCCAGCTTGCCGGCCTCGATGACCCAGGTCGTGCGCTCGCCGTTCACGCGCAGGCCCTCGATCTCGCGCGGGGGCAGCGGCGAGACGCTGCCGGCGCCACGCGGGGCCAGCGTGCGCGCACGCCACAGCACCGGCGCGGGCGGCGCGGGCAGGTCGGCGAGCGCGCCCTCGGTGCCCTGCGGGAAGCGGATCACGCGCACCTCGGTCTCGCGCTGCGTCGCGTCGCTGCTGCGGGTGATGAGCACCGGCGCTGGCAACGCGGGTGGCGCGGGCAGCGCAGCGGGCGCCGGCGGCACCGCCAGCGCGGGCGCAGTCGGTGGCATGGGCGGCGCGGGCGGCAGCGCCTCAACGCCGCGGCGCACGCGCTCGCTCATCTCGCGGGCCCAGTCGCGCATGCGCTCGCCGAAGTCGCGCATCGACTCGCGGTCCAGGCCCTCGATCGACAGGGCCCCGGTGCGGCGCGCCGTCTTGCGCGCCGGATCAATCACCCAGTTCTCGCGCGCCACCGGGTCGCGCAGGTACACCCGCGTGCTGCCGTTGCGCTCCACCTCCTGGCGCGTGCGGCCCTCGCCGTCGCGGCAGATCTTCCAGGCCGTCTGGCGCACGATGCGGTTGGGCGCACCGCCGCTGCCATCGGGCAGCCACTGCACCTGCTCGTGCTGGGCCTCGGCGCAGAACGGCGCGCCCTTGACCACACGGTCGTTGGCGCGGTCGCCCAGCAGCGCCTCGGCGGCGTCGCCAGGGCCGAACTCGAAGCCGGCCTGCGCGACCTGCATCGCGCGCTGGACCATCTCGTCGGCCGACTGGGCCTGCACGCCAGGAGCGGCCAGCAAGGCGGCCGCGGCCAGAGCAAGCACGGGGGAGGGGTCTCGGGTGTTCATGGGGTGGCCTCTGTGGAGTGGCGGTTGAATCAATCAATCAACCAGGCGCAGCGCGAGCACCAGGCCCGAGGGATGCACCAGCAGTTCGGCGCGCACGCGGTCGGCGGCGCGCGTGGGGTCGTAGGGCAGGCCGAGCGCTGCCAGGCGCTCCTGCGGAAGCTCGCTGGCCACCAGCCAGGCCGGCGAGGTGTCTTCGGGCCAGTCCTCGCGCGGCACCAGCGGCATGAACTCGCCGCCCCCGCTGGCGGCGGCCGTGCTCTGCAAGGGCGGAGGCGCCAGCACCAGCACCACCGAGCCCAGCAGCAGCATCGCCGCCACCGCGGCACCGCCGGACCACGCCGTCCAGCGCAGCCAGCGACGGGGCGCAGTGCGAGCGGCGTGGATCGGCACCGGCGGCTGCGCGACCCCTGGCGCGTGTTGCAGCCGCTGCAGCAACGCCTCGCGCAGGGCCGGCGAAGGCCGCTGGGTGTCGAGCACCCGGCCCGCGCGGCGCAGCGCCTGGGCCAGAGACTCGGTGTCCCGGTCGCTCGGGGCCTGGTTCATCGTGACAGTCCTCCATCGGGCGCCAGCAGCAGCGCCAGCCTCTGGCGGCCGCGGTGCAAGCGCGTGCGCAAGGTGTTGAGCTCCACGCCGGCGATGGCCGCCGCCTCGGCGTAGGGCCGCTCCTGCACGTCCACCAGCACCACCGCCTCGCGAAAGCCCGCCGGCAGCTGGCGCAGCGCCGCCCAGACGGCGTCGCCGTCCTGCGCGCGCACCAGCAGTTCCTCGGGCGAGGGCGCTGCGGCGTCGGCCATGCCCTCGTCGGCAGCATCGTGGTCATCGGGCAGCGGCTCGTGGCCCAGCGCCTGGCGCCACTGCGCCGCCAGCGCGTGCCGGGCCACGCCGGCCAGCCAGGCCCCCAGCGGCGCGCGGCGCGCGTCGTAGGTGTGCGGTCGCAGGGCCAGCGCCACGAAGGCCTCTTGCGTGGCGTCGGCCGCCCAGGCCGCGTTGCCCGCCAGCGCCAGCGCATAGCGATAGACACGCGGCGCCTCGGCCTCGTACAGCACCGCGATGGCCTGGTGGTTGCCGGCGCGCAGCGCAGCCAACGCCTCGGCCTGCCCGGCCGCATCGCCCGCCACGGCTGCAGCCAAGGCTGGGCGGTGACGGCGCGCGGCGCGCCAGGGCAGGAAGGGCATCATCGTCAGGCTGATGAGGTGTCGGCAGGTGTCTCTCTGCTGCTATTGCGGTGACGGCGGCAAAAAGTTCCCGACGCCGCAAGACCCCAAGCCCACACCGCCTGTCCGGGCTGCCTGCAGCCTGTCGCGACAAGCCTGTGGCGCGTCGCGGGCGGCTGGCGGCGCCACCCTGGCTGCGTACAGTGCACGGTATTCGATCCCGAGACCCATGAACCCGCAAGCCACCCCGAACTCCCAAGCCGTCTGGCGCGAACGCTGGCACGCGCTGCGCGTGGGTGCCGTGCGCAGCTTCCACGCCTATGCCACGTGGCTGGTGGGCATCAGCTGGCGGCGCTTCATCGTGCTGTCGCTGCTGCTGATCGTCTTCATGGGCATCGTGCACGACTTCTTCAACCTCAGCTGGCGCACGACAACCGAGGTCGCCGAGCCCCCGCGGCGCATCGGTCGCATCGAACCCCCGGCCGAACCGGTGCCGCCGCAGGTGCCGATCCGCATCGAGGGCGCCAAGCCCGGCGAAGGTGTCGACATCTCCATCGGCAAGGACGGCATCCGCATCACCTCGAAGGCAACCGGGCCGGAAGCGGCAGCCTCGGCGGCCGCCAGCGCCGAAGCCCACGCGGAAGCCGCCGTGCTGGAGGCCGAAAAGGCCATCGCGGCGGCGGCCTCCGCGGCCGCCCGCGGCGTGCGCGTGGTCGTGCCCGACGGCGCCACGGAAAAGGCCGTTCAAGAGGCGCTGCAGGCGGCGCGCGACGAGATCCGCAACCAGGTGCGCGAATCGGTGCGCGAGTCGGTGCAGGAAGCCCAGCGTGCGATGGAGGAAGCCACGCGCGACGCCGAAGACGCCCGCCGCGACGCCGAGGCGGCCCGCCGCGAGGCCGCCCAGTTCCAGCGCGAGATCGACCAGCTCGAAGGCCAGGTGGTGCGCGTGGGCACGCACACCATCCGCTTCGGCCTGGGCGACTTCCTGATGCAGTTCACGATCGCCTGGATCGTGGCCTCGGCGCTGCTGAAGTTCACCTACAAGGGCACGCAGCAGGCGCAGAAGCAGGCCGCGCGCGCCACCGAAACCGCCGAGGCCGAAAGCCTGAAGCGCCAGGTGGTGGAGGCGCGCATGGCCGCCATGCAGGCCCAGGTGGAGCCGCACTTCCTGTTCAACACGCTGGCCTCGATCGACCACCTGATCGAGACCGACCCCCAACGCGCCAGCCAGATGCAGCGCAACCTGATCGCGCTGCTGCGCGCCAGCATGCCCACCATGCGCGAGGCCGCCGGCGGCAGCGACGGCAAGGGCAGCAACGGCGTGCGCGACCTCGGGCGCGAGATCGCCGTCATCCGGCCCTACCTCGAGATCCTGAAGGTGCGCATGGAGGAACGGCTGACGACCGAACTCGCCGTGGCCGAAGGCCTGATGTCGGCCGAGTTCCCGCCGATGATGTTGCAGACGCTGGTCGAAAACGCCATCAAGCACGGCCTGGAGCCCAAGGCCGAGGGCGGGCACCTGCGCGTGGCCGCCGAGATCGTGCACGGCAAGCTGCAGATGACCGTGGCCGACACCGGCCTGGGCTTCGGCAAGGCCGCCACCGCCGGCACTGGCGTGGGCCTGGCCAACATCCGCGAGCGGCTGCAGCTGCTGTATGGCAACCGGGCCACGCTGACGGTGGCCGAGAACCAGCCCAGCGGCACGGTGGTCACGATCACCGTGCCCTACAAGCCCGTGGAGGGCATCCTGTGAGCACGACCGCAACCATCGATTCCCTGCGCCCTCCCCTGGCACGTCGGCGCTGGCCCAGGTTGCTGGCCGGCGCCGCCGTGCTCGGCCTCGTGCTGCTGCTGGCGCTGGGCTCGGCCACCTGGCAACAGGTGCTCGGCCCCGACGGCATCGCCGGCCTGGCTGGCGCCGACGACTGGCACATCGGCCTCGACGAGCACGGCTGGCACGGCGACGTCGGCATCGGCGGCATGCTCGGCATCGTCGTCTCGGTGCTGGTGGCGCTGTTCGTGCTGCTGGTGGTGGTGCCGCTGGTGCTGCTGGGCACCGGCCTGGCGGTGGGCCTGGCGCTGCTGCTGGCCGCGCTGGCCGTGGCGACGGCCCTGCTGCTGGTGCTGGGCTCGGTGGCGCTGGTGCTGGTGGTGGCAAGTTCGCCACTGTGGCTCATCGGCCTCGTGCTGTGGTGGGCTCTGAAGCCCCGGGCGCCGGCCGTAGCATCGGCCTCGTCCTGAACGAGCCCTTCCCGCCGCCATGAACAACCCCGCCCCCCGCGCCGTGATCGCCGACGACGAACGCCTGATGCGCGAGCAGCTGCGCGCGCGCCTGGCCGAGGCCTGGCCCGAGTTGCAGATCGTGGCCGAGGCCAAGAACGGCCTGGGGGCAGTAGAGATGGTGCGCGAGCACCGGCCCGACGTGGTGTTCCTCGACATCCGCATGCCCGGCGCCACGGGCGTGGAGGCGGCGCGCCAGATCGCGCAGCTGCCGCCACCGGCCCGCGACGACAGCAGCGGCAGCGACGGCGACGACGACGCGCTGCTGCCCGAGATCGTGTTCATCACCGCCTACGACCAGTACGCCGTCGAGGCCTTCGAGCAGGGCGTGGCCGACTACGTGCTGAAGCCGGCCGAGCGCGAGCGGCTCACGCTGACGGTGCAGCGCATCCAGCAGCGCCTGGCCGCGCGGCGCGACGACAGCATCGACGCCCCCGCCGGCCCCCACCTGCAGGCCCTGCTGCACCAGCTGTCGGCGCGGCTGAACCCCAGCCAGGCGCCGCAGGTCCTGCAGTGGATCCAGGCCACCGTGGGCCAGAGCATCCAGATGATCCCGGTGGAGGAGGTGCTGTTCTTCATCTCCGACGAGAAGTACACGCGCGTGCAGACGGCGCAGGTCGAGGCGTTGATCCGCAAGCCGATCAAGGAGCTGGTCGACGAGCTCGATCCGCGCCTGTTCTGGCAGATCCACCGCAGCACGCTAGTGGCGGTGAAGGCGATCGCGGGCGTGACGCGCGACTTCCGCGGCCGCCAGATCGTCAGCGTCAAGGGCCACGGGCAGAAGCTCGAGGTCAGCCGCAGCTACGGCGGCCTGTTCAAGGGCATGTAGTCCGGCGCACAATCCCGGCAGCTGGCTTACAGAGCGTGACATCTGTCACAACGCGCAGCAGCAATTCGGCGCGCTGAAGCCTTCGCTCACATCCGCGCACGGCGCGTTTCCGCATCCTCGCGAACCACCCGCTAAGGTGCGGCCGTCATCACCTGACTGCTGCCCATGTTGCAAGCCTTCGCCCACCCGATGCAGCGCCGATTCGACTCTGCCACCCGCACGCCGTGGGCGGCCGCGCCCGCCGGGTGGATCCAACGCGACGACGTCGCCATGGGCACCGCCATCCACGTCGAGCTGTGGGCCGACGACGCGCGTGCCGGCGAAGCCGCCGTGCAGGCGGTGTTCGACGAGATGCACCGCATCGACCGCGCCTGGAGCCCGCACCAGCCGTCCTCCGAGCTGAGCCGCATCAACCGCGACGCCGCGCGGCGCGCCGTGCCGCTGTCGGAAGAGGGCTTTGCGCTGATCGAGTGCGCGCTGGCGTTCTCGGCGCTGACCGACGGCGCCTTCGACATCAGCTACGCCGCCGTCGGCCGCCTGTACGACTACCGCGATGGCCGCCGCCCCGACCCCGCCACGCTCGCCGCCGCGAAGGCCCTGGTCGGCTGGCGCGGCCTCGAGCTCGACCGGCGCGCCAAGACCTTGCGCTACGCCCGCGAAGGCATGTGCATCGACCTCGGCGGCTTCGCCAAGGGGCATGCCGTGGACAACGCCGCGGCGCTGCTGCAGCGCCGCGGCGTGCGCCATGCGTTTGTTGCCGCCGGCGGCGACAGCCGGGTCATCGGCAACCGCCGCGGCCGCCCCTGGGGCCTGGCCATCCGCGACCCGCGTGGCGCCGGCCATGTCGCCGTGCTGCCGCTGGAAGACACCGCCGTGTCCACCAGCGGCGACTACGAGCGCTGCTTCATCGATGCCGGCGAGCGAGTGCACCACCTGATCGACCCCGCCACCGGCGCCAGCGCCGCGGCGGCGCGCAGCGTCACCGTGCTCGGGCCCGACGGCCTCAGCTGCGAGGCGCTGTCGAAGGCGCTGTTCGTGCGGGGTCCGGCCGCAGGCCTGGCGCTGCTGGCCCGCGTGCCGGGGGTGGACGCCGTGATCGTCGATGCCGAGGGCGCGCTGCACGTGTCGCCCGGGCTGCAGAACCTGTCGAATTGAGAGCCGAGGAGATTCGAATGAACCGATCGACCCCGTTCGTCCTGGCCAGCACGGCCCTGCTGGCGGCCTTGCTCGCCGCCTGCTCCGGCAACAGCGGCAGCGAGGACACCGTCACCGTCAACGGCGACGTGCCCATCGCCTACGTCAAGCGCGCCACCTCGGTGGGCCTGAACCCCACCGACGGCGCCAACTTCGCCGCCGGCGGCGACCTGATGCTGCGCGAGAAGAGCAGTCCCAGCGCCACCGAGCACAACCTCACGGCGCGCTTCACGCAGGGCCTGGGCGACGCCTCCGACCCCGAGGTCAGCTACGACGGCAAGAAGGTCGTCTTCTCGATGCGCTGCCCCAGCAGCAACACCAGCACCATCGACGGCGTGGCCGCCTGCACCGGGCGCTGGAACATCTGGGAATACACGCTGGGCACCAACGGCCTGCAGAACGGCAGCTTCAAGCGCCTGACGGCCAGCACCAGCGCCGACGACGTCGACCCGGTGTACCTGCCGGGCAACCGCGGCATCGTGTTCAGCAGCAACCGCCAGGCCAAGAGCAGCCTGAACCAGGCGCTGGGCCGGGCCTACTTCGCGGCCGACGAGTACGAGCGCGAGCGCGTGATGAACCTGCACACGATGGCCGCCGACGGCTCGGGCGTGCAGCAGATCAGCTTCAACATGAGCCACGAGCGCAACCCGGTGATCCGCCCCGACGGCGACATCATGTTTTCGCGCTGGGAACACGTGGCCGACCGCAACCGCTTCGCCATCTTCCGCAGCAAGCCCGACGGCACCGACATGTTCGTGCTGTATGGGGCCCAGAGCCGTGGCAACAGCTACCTGCACCCGCGCGACATGGACCCGCGCGGCAAGTACCCCGGCCAGCTCGTGAGCACGCTGATGCCGCTGTCGGGCACCAAGGAAGGCGGCTCGCTGCAGATGATCGATGCCGCCAACTACAGCGAAGACAACACCCCGGCGCGCAGCGGCGTGCTGGCCAGCGGCGGCCAGACCAGCGCCACGGAGCGCGTGCTGTCCGACGGCCGCGGCCTGAGCCTCTTCGGCCGCGCCACCACGCCCTACCCGCTGTGGGACGGCAGCGACCGCGTGCTCGTGGCCTGGCGGCCTTGCGAGGTCACGCGCAACGGCGTCGTCGTCTCGTGCACCACGCTCACCGACGCCGAGCGCGCGTCGCTGAGCGACACCAACCGCACGATGGTCGTGCGCGCCACCGACAGCGTGCAGGACAACGCCCCCGCCGCCTACGCCATCTACATGTTCAACCCGGCCAACCAGACCTGGCTGATCGTCGCCGCGCCGCCGGCCGGCTTCATGTACACCGACCCCATCGCGCTGACGGCGCGCACCGAGCCCAACGTCGTCGAGCCGACCACGGTGGACGCCGCCCTGGCCGCGCGCAACATGTCGCTGATCGAGGTGCGCAGCGTCTACGACACCGACGGCCTCAACCGCATGGCCGCGCAGATGCTGGTGGCCAGCGACCGCGACGCCGGCTGCACCACCAGCATCCCGCAGACCACCCCGCAGGAGGCCGCCGACACACGCGCCCGGGTGGCCAACCTGAGCCAGATGCGCGACCCGGCTGACCCCGCCTACAAGTGCAGCCCGGCCTGGTTTGTGCGGGCCACGCGGGGCGTGCCGCCGCCCAGCGGCATGGGCGGCGTGCGCCAGAACATAGGCGAGACCGACTTCGAGCAGAACCAGATCCTGGGTTATGCGCCGATCGAACCCGACGGCAGCTTCAGGCTCGAGGTGCCGGCCGACGTGCCGCTGGCCCTGAGCGTGATCGACTCCGAGGGGCGCGCCATCCAGACCCACACCAACTGGATCCAGGTGCGACCCGGTGAACGCCGCACCTGCAACGGCTGCCACAGCCCGCGCCGCGGCATCGGGCTCAACAACGGGGCCGTGACCGCCAGCCTGCCCGCCGGCGTGAGCCGCGCGCTGGCCGCCGCGCACACGCCGGGCGAAACGATGGCCTCGTTGCGCTCGCGGCTCGACCCGACGGCACTGGCGCTGGCCCAGAGCCCCCTGTTCACCGACCTCTGGGCCGACACCACGCTGGCCGGCGTGACGCCGCGGCGCAGCGTCTCCCTGCTCTACACCGGCAACACCAGCCCGGCCGACGACCTGGGCACGCCGGTGCCCCGCAATGGCGTCATCAACTACCCCGAGCACATCCAGCCTCTGTGGACCCGTGTGCGCGGCACGGCCGGCGAGCACACTTGCGTGGCCTGCCACGCCGACAGCGCCAAGCTCGACCTGCGCGCCACGCTGGCCGGCACCGGCCGCTTGGCCTCGTACGAAGAGCTGCTGCTCGGCGACCCGGTGATCGACGCCGCCACCGGCCGGCCGGTGATCCGGATCGTGCAGGGCGTGCCCGAGGTCGTGCGCGGCCCGGCGCTGGTGGACACCAGCTCGGGCTCGGCCAACAGCGCCGGCCTGGCGCGCAAGAGCCGGCTCACCGAGATCCTGTGGGGCCAGACGCTGCTGGCAGGCGCCGGATCGCGCACCGCGCACCCCAACCCGCCGGCCGGCGCCCCCGACCATTCGCAATTGCTCAACAAGGCCGAGAAGCGCCTGCTCGCCGAGTGGATGGACCTGGGCGGCCAGTACTACAACGACCCCTTCGACCCCTCCGGTGGCGTGCGCCGCATCGAGGGCCTGAGCGAAGCGAGCTTCCTGTCGACCGTGCAGCCCATCCTGCAGGCGCAGTGCGCCAGCTGCCACCAGGCCGGCCTGGGCAACCCGCGCAACCGCTTCGTGCTCACCGGCAGCGAAGAGGGCGACTACAACGTCACGCTCAGCCTCATCAGCAACACCTGCGTGCCCGAGAGCAACGCGCTGCTGGCGCGGCCCAGCACCGTGCCGCACCCCAGCGGCGAGCTCGGCCAGACCACGGCGATGCTGCCGGTGGGCAGCACGGGCTACGAGGCGATCGCCGGCTGGATCCGCCGCGGCTGCTCTTCCGCCAGCCCCACTTCCGCAGGGACAATGCGGCCCCAGCGCTGATGACGACGACACCGCACACCGTTCCTGCCATCACACAAGCCGCCGAGCCCTTGCGGGCCGGCGGCCGCGGCCTGCCGGCCCTGGCGCTGGCTGCGCTGCTGGCTGCGCTTCTGGCTCTTGCCGCCTGCGGCGGTGGCGGGCCGCTCGACAACCCGGCCACCATAGCCAACCCGCCGGGTGCAACCGGTCAGAAGCTATCGTTCGCCTACTTCCAGCGCTGCATCAACCCGCTGCTGAACACGCCGCTGCCGGTGCGCATCGGCGGCGTCACCACGCTCAACACCTGCGCCGCCGCCGGCTGCCACGACAACGGCAGCGGCACCGGCGGTGCACTGCGCCTGTTCGGCACCGCGCCGGCCGTCGAACTCTCTCTTGCTCCCGAGGCCATCCGCGCCAGCGACATGTACAAGAATTTTTACTCCTCGCTCGGCGAGTCGGTGGTCGGCAGCGCCGACGCCAGCCGCATGCTGAAAAAGCCGCTGGTGCGGGGCGTGCTGCACGGCGGCGGGCTCATCTTCGACAACCCCGACGACCCGGCCGCGAAGCTGATCCGCTACTGGATCAACCGGCCGATGCCGGCCAACCAGGACGAGTTCAGCCCGGCTGCGGCAACGATGTTCACGCCGCCCGATCCGGCCACCGGTTCGTGCAACGTCGAGTGAGCGCCACACTCGCCTTCCTGCGGCGCGGGGCGCTGGCGCTCGGCGCGGTACTGGCGCTGGCGCTCGGCCTGCCGCAGGCGGCTTCGGCACAGGCTGCCGCCGCGGCGCAGGCCGAGCGGCTCGCCGTGGCCGACGCGTTTCTCGAGCTGCACAGCGGCCCGGGCCGCGGCTACCCGGTGTTCTTCGTCGTCGAGCGCGGCGCCAGCGTGGTGATCGAACTGCGCCGCACCGACTGGTTCCGCGTGCGCGCCGATGGCGGGCAGGTGGGCTGGGTGCCGCGCGCGCAGCTCGAGCGCACGCTCACCGAGGCCGGCGTCATCAAGAGCTTCCGCGACATCCTGCTCGACGACTACCTGCGCCGGCGTGTCGAGTTCGGGGGCGGTGGCGGGCGCTTCGGTGGCGATCCGATGCTCAAGCTGTGGCTGGGCGTGCGCCTGGCGAGCCCGATCTCCATCGAGGTGGCCGGCGGCCAGGTGCAGGGCACCTTCTCCGGCACCGACTTCTGGCACCTCGGCCTGGTGGCCGAACCCTGGCACCACCAGCGCTGGTCGCCCTTCGTCAGTGTCGGCCTCGGTACGTTCAGAAACATCCCCAACCGCAGCCTCGTCGACGCCACCGGGGTTAACGTCAAGTTGGCCCAAGCCACGGCCGGCGTGCGCTGGCACATCACTGAACGCTTCGTCGCGCGCGCCGACACCACGCTGTACACCGCGTTCGTGGCCGACAACCGCAGCATCGAGTACCGCGCCCTGTCGCTTGGGCTTGCTTTCTTTTTCTGAGTTCCGCCATGCGATTCTTCACCGCTCGTTCAAGCTGTCTGCTGACCGCTGCCCTGGCCGCCGCCCCGGTGCTGGCACAGACCGCGCCGCGCGCGCCCGAGCCGGTGGTGGTGCCCCAGGTCGAGCGCCGCGAGGTGCGCGCGCCGAGCTACCCCTCGCGCGACTTCGCCATCGGCCTGTTCGGCGGCACCTACGGCACGCAGAACTTCGGCGCGAGCGGCGTGGGCGGCGTGCGGCTCGGGTACCACATCACCGAGGACTTCTTCGTCGACGCCACGCTGGCACAGACGAAGATCACCGACGAGGCCTTCCGCCAGGTGCTGCCCGGCGGCGTGTTCGCCACGCCGACGCAGACGCTGCGCTACTACGCCGTGTCGGCCGGCTGGAACGTGCTCACCGGCGAGGCCTTCTTCGGCCGCAGCACGGCCAAGGCCTTCCAGTCCTACCTGCTGGCCGGCATCGGCAGCACCGACTTCGCCGGCCAGCGCAAGCAGACGATGCACTTCGGCATGGGCCTGCGTGTGCTGCTCAACGACCGCTACGCCGTGCAGTTCGATGCCCGCAATCACATGTTCCCGCTCGACATCCTGGGCAAGCGGCAGAACACGAACAACCTCGAGTTCACGACCGGCCTGACCGTCTTTTTCTGAGCGTTCAATTCCAAGCGTTCACATCCGAGCCCACGCCATGCTGCGCCGAACCCTGCTCATCGCCGTGCCGCTGCTGCCCGCCCTGGCCATGGCCCTGGCTATGGGCACCGCCCATGCCGCCGTGAAGCCCCAGCAGGCCGCCCCCGACTTCACGCTCAAGCGCGCCGAAGGCGGCAACCTGCGGCTGGCCGAGCAACGCGGGCAGGTGGTGCTCATCAACTTCTGGGCCAGCTGGTGCGGGCCGTGTCGCGTCGAGATGCCGCACCTGAACAAGCTGCACGACAAGTACAAGGCCGGCGGCTTCATGGTGCTGGGCGTGAACATCGACGACGACCCGCGCCACGGCGCCGCCACGGCTGCCCGCTGGGGACTGCGGTTCCCGGTGCTGCTGGACACCGAAAAGACCGTCACCCGCACCTACGACCTTGGCGCCATGCCCAGCACTGTGCTGGTCGACCGCGACGGCCGCATCCGCTACCTGCACCGCGGTTACCGCGACGGCATGGAAGTCGAGTACGAACACCAGATCCGCGAACTGGTGAAGGAGTGAAGCCCATGCGCGCCACGCTGCTCATCATCGCCAGCACCGCCTTGCTCGGCGGCTGCGTCACGCTGCCCGAGCCCTGGGTGAAGCCGTACGAACGCGAGCGGCTGTCGGACCCGATCATGCTGGTCTCGCGCCACGCGCTCATCGACCGGCACCGCGAGCACATCCACGCCGTGCGCGAGGGCGCGCGCGGGGCCACCGGTGTTCAAGGGGGCGGGTGTGGCTGCAACTGAGCGCGGCGCTGTCGGCACCGGGGCTTCGACAGGCTCAGCCCGAACGGGGGGTCTTCCGTTCGCGCTGAGCCCTTCGACTGGGCTCAGGACAGGCCTGTCGAAGCGCTGGTACGCCACCATCGTCTCGCGCTGGCGCGCGCTGCGGGGCACAGCCCTGGCCGGCTCGGCCGCGCCCACCGGCGCCGCCGTGCTGCCCGACGACCGCGCCGAGGCCACCTTCCATGTGTACGACGGCGGCGGCGTGCGCGCCACCGGGCCGGCGGTGCTGGTGCGCAAGAGCATCGCCGACCGCGTCTCGCTGTCGGCGCAGTACTAC
>JBIJAP010000036.1:0-14046 GCA_044345715.1 Rubrivivax sp. | reverse complement strand
AGCGAGAAGCCGATGAAGCTGAGCGTGCTGGCGATGCGGTCGAACCACGAGTAGGGCTTCACCGCGGCCAGGATGCCCACCGGCAGCGCGATGGCCAGCGCCACCAGCTGACTAAGGCCGATGATGGCGATGGTGACGGGCAGCCGCTGCCAGATGAGCGTGTCGACATCGAGCCGGCTGATGAACGAAAAGCCCCAGTCGCCCTGCAGCATGCTGGTCAGCCAGTGCCAGTAGCGCTGCCAGACGGGATCGTCCAGGCCCAGGCTGGCGCGCAACTGCATGCGCACTTCGGGCGGCACATTGGGGTTGGTGGCCAGCTCTTCGAAGGGGTCGCCAGGCGCCATGGCCAGCACCGTGAAGAGCACGACGCTGATGCCCAGCAGGCTAGGCAGCGCGATCAGCAGGCGGCGGAGGATGTAAGAACCCAAGGGTGCTTGTCTCGGTGGTGGATCGGAGTGATCGGTGCCCCAGAGGGCGTCGCGAGCGGCCCGAGGTCGCGTGGAGCACCGCCGCAGTACACCCGTACGGCGAGGAGCGCAGACGCGAGATCGGGCCGCGCAGCAGCCCTATGGGGTGCCGATCAGGCTTCCTTGAACCAGTGCGGCAGGGCCCACATGTCGTTGTCCCAGCCCGACAGCGGCGCGGCCAGCTTGGTCCCCGCGGCCGACACGAGCGGCCGGAACACCACCGGGATGATGTAGTTGCTGGCGCCGATGAGGTCGTTCATGCGGATGAACAGGGCCGCGCGCTTGACCGGGTCGAGCTCGCTCTGGGCAGCCAGGTGCGCCTTGTCGTAGTCGTCGTTCTTCCAGCGCAGGATGTTGCGCTTGGCCCATTTGTTGTCCTTCTGCGCCATCTCCCAGCTGCAGTACTGCTCCATGAACAGCTGCGGATCGGGCTGCGTCATGGTGGTGGTGAACATCTGCATGTCGGCCCAGAACTTGGTGTAGGTGTCCGGGTTGGCCTGGTCGCCGCCAAAGAACACC
This sequence comes from Rubrivivax sp., assembly GCA_044345715.1. GTDB lineage: Bacteria > Pseudomonadota > Gammaproteobacteria > Burkholderiales > Burkholderiaceae_C > Rubrivivax. The sequence goes on along the minus strand of JBIJAP010000036.1, from coordinate 13,060 downwards.
GCGGGCGTGACGTTCTTGAGCTCGAGGTCGATGCCGGCCCGTGCGCAGGCGCTCTTGACGATGGCCTGCGTGTCCTGCCGCGGCTTGTTCACCGAGGTCTGGTAGACGAACTTGAGCCTGGTGCCACCCTTGGCGCGAATGCCGTCGGAGCCGCGCACCCAGCCGGCGGCGTCGAGCAGGGCGTTGGCCTTGTCGATGCTGAACTCGAACTTGAGGTTGTTGCTGCGGAAGCGCGGCGGGTTGTTCAGGAAGTTCGCCGTGGCCACGCCCGTGCGGCCGTAGATGAAGTCCATCACGCCCTTGCGGTCGACCAACAAGGCCATCGCGTCGCGCACGGCCTTGTCGCTGAAGGCCGGGTGGCGGCTGCTGACGTGCGCGCGCTCGCCCTGGACCTCGTTCCAGGGGTCGGTCAGGCTCAGCATGATGAACTCGATGTTGCCGCCGGGCACGATGGTGACCTTGCCGCGGCCGCCGGTTTCGAGGCCCTTCAGGATTTCGTCGGCGACCTGCAGGTTCCAGGCGAAGTCGTACTCACCCGTTTGCAGCACGGCACGCGCGGCGCTGGTGGCGTCGCCGCCGCCCTTCATCTCGAGGCGGTCGAAGTGCGGGCGGTTGGGGATGTGGTACGCCGTGTTGGCCTCGGCCAGAACCAGGTCACCCGGCTTGAAGTCGACGATCTTGTACGGCCCCGTGCCCACGGGCTTGGTGTTGGCCGGCGCCTCGCGGGACTTGGTGCCCATGAAGTCCTTGAACACGTGGCGCGGGATGATCATGCCCACGGTGCCCACGAAGGCCTCGGCCCAGAACGGCGTCGGCTTCGGGAACTGGATGCGCACGGTGTGCGAATCGACCTTGGTGACGGTGATGTCGCGGTAGGTACTGATCCAGCTCGTGCTGGTGGCCGGATCCTTGTGGTACTCCCAGTTGAAGACCACGTCATCGGCAGTGAAGGGCTGGCCGTCGTGCCAGGTGACGCCGCGCTTCAGCTTCCAGGTGACGCTGCGGCCGTCGGCCGCCAGGCCGCCGTTGGCCACGCTCGGGATCTCCGAGGCCAGCACCGGCACCAGGTTGCCGTCGGCGTCCCAGGCGGCGAGCGGCTCGTAGAAGATGCGCGAGCCTTCCTGCTCCTTCGTGCCGGTGGCGAACTGCGGGTTCAGCAGCACCGGGCCCTGCCACCACAGGAGCTTCAGCGTGCCGCCGCCGCCGCGCTTCGTGGGCTTGTAGGGGATGGCGGTCTGCGCGCTGGCCACGCCCGAGTGCATCAGCATCATCGAGGCCATCGGTGCCGTCAGGCCCAGGCCCACCATCTGCTGGATGAAGCTGCGGCGGGGCAGGCGGCCCTCGCGGACTTCTTCGATCAACTGGCGAAGCTCACGTTCTTGTATGGTGAAGGTCTCCTGGCGAAAGGTGGGGCCGCAGCGTGCGGGTCGCACGGGTTGAAGCACCGGTCTGGTGCGAAGTGGCGCGAATGCTATGCGTTGCGTGCGCACCGGCCATTGGTGTCGGCCCGGAGCGCGGCGGCGGCGATACTCGGCCGGTTCCGTGAGCAAGCCGCGTGCCTTGGTGCGGCGCCCACACCGCCGATCAGCCCGCCAGCGAGCCCCAACGGATGACCGCCCCTGCCCAGCCCACCCCCGCCGCGCCGCCGGCGCCTGCCACGCCGCCCGTCGAGCTGAAGGCGCCGGCCATTGCCCGCTGGCGTGCCGGCAATACCGGTGTCGACCATGTGCATCGGCTGCAAGGCCCGGCGCCGGGCCCTGTGGTGCACGTGCAGGCGCTGACGCACGGCAACGAGATCTGCGGCGCCATTGCGCTGGATTGGCTGCTCGACCAGGTTCAGGCCGGCTGGCGCCCCTTGCGCGGCGTGCTGACGCTGGCCTTCGCCAACGTCGAGGCCTTTGCCCGCTTCGACCCGGCCGATCCCTACCCGTCGCGTTACGTGGACGAAGACCTCAACCGCGTCTGGGCCGACGAGGTGCTGTTCGGCCTGCGCGACAGCCGCGAGCTGCGTCGCGCCCGTGAACTGCGCCCCTTCATCGACGCCGCCGACAGCCTGCTCGACATCCATTCGATGGGCGAGCCCTGCGCGCCACTGATGGTGTGCGGCACGGCGGACAAGAACGCCGCCTATTCGCGGCGCCTGGGCGTGCCGGAGGTGCTGCTCATCGACACCGGGCACCCGGCCGGCCTGCGCATGGTGGAGCGCGGGGCTTTCAGCGAGGCGGCCATGCCGCGCCATGCCGTGCTCATCGAGTGCGGCCAGCACTGGGAGCGTGCCGCGGCCGACGTGGCCATCGACGCGCTGGTGCGCTTCCTGGGCCTGGAGGGCCTGGCCGATGCGGCTTGGGTGGCGGCCCACACCCGCGTGCCGCTGCCGGCGCGCCAGCGCCTGGTGCGCGTGACCGAGGCCGTGGTCGCGCACAGCGCCGACTTCCGCTTCCTGCTGCCCACCGCGGGCCTGGGCGTGGTGCCCAAGGCCGGCACGCTGCTGGCGCAGGACGGCGATCACGTGTGGACGACGCCCTATGACGACTGCGTGCTGGTGATGCCCGGCACGCACAACCTGCAGCCCGGCGGCACGGCAGTGCGGTTGGGGCGCTACGACGACGCGATAACCTGATCCGCGGGCCGCGTCATCTCGGCCAGCAGTTCCAGCACCGTCGCCGCGGTGAGTTCGGGCTGCTCCATCGGCACCAGGTGCGAGCCCTCGATCGTGCGGATGCGGCCGTGGGTGAGGGCGCGGGTCGTGGCCAGGCCCACGGTACGGCCTTCGGCCGAGCGCGTGCCGGCGACATAGGCCACCGGGCAGCCCGGCGGGTGACGCCCCAGCGTGGCGGCCAGCTGGTGCGGCAACGTGTTGTAGAAGCGGGTTTCCACCTCGCGCCGGAAGGCCAGGCGCACGCCGGTGCCCGAGGCGTCGTCGGGGTCGGGCTCGGTGCCGGCCGCGATGTAGTCGGCCAGCACGCGCGGATCCCACACCGCGAAGGCGCGTTTGCTCTGGAAATGCGCCAGCGCCGCAGCGGCTGAGGGCCAGCGCTCGCGCCGGTTCTGAGACACGCGGCCCGGGCTCACACGGCGGATGGCGCCAGTGAGCTTGAACACGTGCACGCTGTGCGCCTTCCAGCCCCGGAGCACGGGTGAATCGAGCAGCACGATGGCCTGGGCCAGCCCCGGCCGCCGCGAGCCGGCCAGCAGGCTGAGGTAGCCGCCGAGCGAGTGGCCGACCAGGCACACGCGCTGGCGCGGCGCGTGTTCATCGATGAAGGCCAGCAGCTCGTCGCGCACGCGCGGCCAGTTGCTGGTGACGGCAAAGCGCGCATCGTGGCCGAGCTTCGGCAGCGCCAGCACACGCCAGCCGGCGGCGCGCCAGGCCTCGAACAGGACGCGGTACGTGCCGGCCGGAAACCCGTTGGCGTGGCTGAAGACGATCGTGCGTGCGGCGGGGTCGGACGGGTGGCGCGGCATCTAGACGATTCGCTCGCCCGGGTTGGTGATCTTGCGCATCGACTCATAGCGCCTGCTGCCGGCCATCAACGGGTGCGCGGCGTCACCGCCGTCCCAGCGCGGATCGTCGATGCCCTCGAACACCTCGCGCAGGCGCTGGCCCCAGGTCTCGTGGATCATGCGGAAGTACGGGTTGTGCTCGTCGATGCAGACGTGCTCGTCGCTCTTGAAGCTGCCCTCGCGGTAGACCAGCAGGTCCAGCGGCAGGCCGACACTCAAGTTGCTCTTGAGCGTGCTGTCCATGCTGACGAGCGCGCACTTGGCGGCCTCGTCCAGCTGCGTCGCCGGCGTCAGCACGCGGTCGAGGATGGGCTTGCCGTACTTGCTTTCACCCACCTGGAAGAAGCAGGTCTCGCGCGTGGCCTCGATGAAGTTGCCGGCGCTGTAGACGAGGAACAGGCGCATCGCCTCGCCCTTGATCTGACCGCCGAAGATCATGCTGGCGTTGAAGTCCACGCCCGCGGCCTTGAGCGACGGACCGTCCTGTGTGTAGACGCGGCGCACCGCGCTTCCGAGCACGCGCGTGGCGTCGAACATGCTCTTGGCGTTCCAGATGGTGATCGGCTCGTCGTCGCCATTGGGCACCTTCTCCACCTGCAGCACCTCGCGGATGCTCTGGCTGATGCTCAGGTTGCCGGCCGAGAGCATGACCATGAAGCGCTCGCCGGGCTGCTCGTAGATCATCATCTTGCGGAAGGTGCTGATCGCGTCGAGGCCCGCATTGGTGCGCGAATCAGACAGGAACACGAGGCCGGCGTTGAGCCGGATGCCGACGCAGTAGGTCATGGCGTGGGGCGTGCAGGCGCCCGGGCGGTGGCGAAACCGCGGAGGTTAGCAGGGCGGCCGCGCGTGAGGCTTCAGCAGGTCGCCACGCCATGATCGATCGCCGTCAACTCCTCGCGGGCAGCGCCGCCAGCCTGGCCCTGGGCGCTGCCGCGCCCCTATCGGCCAACCCGGCCGCACCGGCTGTGCCCGCTGCGCCGCAGGCCGCCAAGCGGCCGAATGCGATCACGCAACTGGGCCGCACGCGCAGCGACGAGTACCAGTGGCTGAAGGACGACAACTGGCAAAAGGTCCTTCGTGACCCCGCCGTGCTGCGTGCCGACATCCGCGAGCACCTGCTGCGCGAAAACGCCTACCACGACAGCCTGATGGCGGACACGACGGCGCTCCAGGACACGATCTACCAGGAGATGAAGGGCCGCATCAAGGACGATGATGATTCGGTGCCTGTCCCCGACGGTGCGTATGCGTACTTCACCCGTTACCTCAAGGGCGCCCAGCACCCCGTGTACGCCCGTTCGCCGCGCAGGGGCGGCGCGGCGGAGGTGTTGCTCGACGTCGAGGCGCTGTCGCGCGACAAGGCCTTCTACGAGGTCGGCGCGACCTCGCACTCGCCTGACCACAGGCTCTTCGCCTACGCCGAAGACGACAAGGGCTCCGGCGTCTACCGGCTGCTGGTGAAGGACCTCGCCACGGGCCGGCTCGTGGGCAAGCCCATCGAAAACGCGTCAGACAGCTTCGTGTTCTCGCCAGACAGCCGCTACCTCTTCTGGACACTCCAGGACGACAACCAGCGCCCGGTGAAGGTGCTGCGGCGGCCCGCCCGTGGCGGCGCCGACGTGGTGGTCTACGAGGAGAAGGACCCGGGCATGTTTCTGGTGGTCGGCACTTCGGCCAGCCGCAACTTCATCCTCGTCGGCGTGGGCAATCAGGAGACGAGCGAGTACCACGTCATCGCGGCCGCGGAGCCCACGGCCGCGCCCCGGGTGTTCGCCGCCCGCAAGCAGGGCGAGCTCTACACACCCGTCGACTTCGACGGCGCCTGGTATGTGCACACGAACGCGGACGGCGCGGTCGACTTCAAGGTCGTGAAGGCGGAACGCGGCCACACGGACCGCGCCCACTGGAAGGACGTGGTGCCGCACCAGCCGGGCCGCTACATCGAGGGCCTGTCGGCCCTGAAGCGCCATCTGATCCGCCTGGAGCGTGCCAACGCGCTGCCGCGCATTGCCATCCGCGACCGCGCCGGTCAGGAACACCTGATCCAGCAGGACGAGGCGGCCTATGCTTTGGCGCTCGACACCGGCCACGAATTCGACACCACGGTGATGCGCTTCGTGTACCAGTCGCCGACGACGCCGCGCCAGTGGATCGACTACGACGTCAAGACGAAGAAGCGCACGCTGCGCAAGACCCAGCAGGTGCCGTCGGGCCACGATGCCACGCGCTACGTGGCCGAGCGCTTCTTCATCAAGGCCCGTGACGGCGCGGAGGTGCCGGTGACGACGCTGCGCCTGAAGTCGACGGCGCGCCACAGCGGCGCGCCTGTCATGCTGTACGGCTACGGGGCCTATGGCCTCGGTCAGGAGGCCACCTTCAGCACGACCCGTCTGAGCCTCGTCGACCGCGGCTGGGTGTGGGCGATCGCCCATGTGCGCGGCGGCGACGAAAAGGGCCGTGGCTGGTTCGAAGACGGGCGCAAGCGGAAGAAGCTCAACACCTTCACCGACTTCATCGCCGTGGCCGAGGGGCTGGTGGCGCGCGGCGATGCCCGGAACGGCCGCATCGTGTCCTACGGCGGCTCGGCGGGCGGCCTGCTGGTGGGCGCGGTGGCGAACATGGCGCCGCAGGGGCTGTTCGCCGGCCACATTGCGGTGGTGCCCTTCGTCGACCTGATCAACACGATGAGCGACACCTCGCTGCCGCTGACGCCGCCGGAGTGGCCCGAGTGGGGCAACCCGCTCGAAAGCGCGGACGACTACGACACCATGTGGGCCTACTCGCCCTACGACCAGGTGGCCGACAAGCCCTACCCGCCGATCTTTGCCTACGGCGGCCTCACCGACAGCCGCGTCACCTACTGGGAGCCGGCCAAGTGGATCGCCCGCCTGCGCGACCGCGCACCGCGGGGTGGCCCGTACCTGATGAACATCAACATGGACGCGGGCCACGGTGGTGCCTCTGGCCGCTTCAACCAGCTCAAGGACATGGCGCGCGAATACGCCGCGGCCTTGAAGATCGTCGGCGACAAGGCGGCCGGGGCGCCGTTGAGGTAGTGGGGCTCCGGCTCAGCCGGCGGCCGGATGCGCGCGCGACACGATGAGCCCGGCTTGCAGGTACAGCCCGTTCAGCAGCCGTGAGGCGCGCTCGCGGTTCATGCCCGGCCAGCGGGCGATGTCGTCGAGCGCGGCGGTCTCGCGCTGCAGCCTTGCCACGGCCACTCTGAGGACCTTGCCGAGCTCGAGTGCGGCCAGGTCGGTGGTCGGGGCGATGCGGTAGGCGGCAGGGCTTGCGATCTCTGGCAGCAGCTCCGCCCGCGCCCCCCGCAGGGCCAGCGCCCACAGCACCGGGCTGAGCGGAATGGCCGGCATCGCGGCGCTGCCGTCGCCCGGCGCCTGCCCGGCGGGCTCGACCTGCAGCACGCGCATCCCGGGCCAGTGCAGTGTGTCCCACGCGGTGGCCGGCAAGGGCGCCTGCATCAGGCGCTCGCGCGGCCGCACGGTGAGCGGCAGGATGTGCTCGCCGTGCTCCACCATCAGCCGCAGTGGCCGGCTGTGTCGCACCGCGGCCGCCAGCACCTCCATCACCTCCAGGCCCGTGCCGGCCCGCGCCTGGGCATCGAAGCGCTGCAGGTCCTGCAGCAGCAGCGGCTCGAGCGACGACAGCCGCGTCGCGCCGGCCAGGGTGTCGGTGCCGAGAGGCTGCGCGCGCTGCTGGCGACGGAAATCGCTTGAGCGCGGCAGCAGCGTCGGGATGGCGCTGGAGTCGGGGGGCATCATCGGGCCAGGCCCGGGCGCCTGGGGCGGGTCGCGGCAATCACAAGGGTGATTGGACCGCAACCACCGCGCCGCAGAGGTGTTTCAGCGGTGACCGGATGTGTGCGGCGCGGCCGCTGGCAAGCGTCGCCGCAGCGCCGCCAGCCGCTGCCAGAAGCGCGGCTCGTCGGCGCTGGCGAAGTTCACGCGCATCAGCGTCGTGGGCCGCGGCGTGGCGTGGAACAACGTGCCGGGAGCGGTGAGCCAGCCTTCGTCGAGCAGCGGCTGGGCCAGCGCCTCGGTGTCGCAGCCCACGTCGACCCAGCCGAACAGGCCTGCGGGTGGCGCCACGAAGCGGCAGCCTGCCGCCTCGGCCAGGCGCACGCTGCGCGTGCGTGCGGCGTCGAGCCGCTCCACCAGCCGCTCGGCGTGGCGGCGCAGCAGGCCCTGCGACAGGCAGTCGGCCACGGCCGCTTCCAGCGGGCCGGGGCTGGTGAGCGTGCTCAGCAGCTTGGTGTCGACCACGCGGTCCACCAGCGCGGGCGGCAACGCCGCGAAGCCCACGCGCCATTGCGGCGCAAGCACCTTGGAGAAGCCGCTGATGCTGATCGTGCGCTTGAGCCCGTCGAGCTGCGCCAGCCGCGTGGCATGCGGGCTGGCCAGCCAGGCGTAGGTGTCGTCCTCGACGATGACCAGGTCGTGCGCCTCGGCCAGCCTCAGCACCTGGTGGGCCTGCGCCGGCGTGAGGCTGTGGCCGGTGGGGTTGTGCAGCACCGACACCGTCACGTACAGGCGCGGCCGGTGGGCGCGCAGCAACTGCTCCATCGCCGCCAGATCAGGCCCGTCGGGCGTGCGGGGCACCGGCACCAGGCGCATGCCGGCGCGCGCCAGCCGCGCGAACTCCACCGCCCAGCCGGGCTCGTCGACCAGCACCGCGTCGCCCGGCTGCAGCAGCGCGCGCGAGACCATGTCGAGCGCGTGCGTGGCGCCCACGGTGGTGACGATCTGCCCCGGTGCGGCCGCGATGCCAAGGTCGGCGAGCCGCCGCGACAAGGCATCGCGCAGGCTGGCGTCGCCCGCCGGGTGGCCGTAGTCCAGCCAGCCGGCAGGCTGCCGGCACACGCGGCGCAGCGCGCGCTGCAGCAGCGGCGCGTCGAGCCAGGCCGCCGGCAGCGTGCCCATGCCCGGCGCCGGCCGGCCTTGCGGCGCCTGGAACATGCTGCGGATCAGCGCCGTGGCGTCCACCGGCGGGGGCAGCGGCGGCGTGGCCGCGGGGGGTGAACGCCGTGCCGGCTCGGCCGCGGCGTCGCGCACGAAGAAGCCGCGCTGCGGCCGCGCCACCACCAGGCCGCGGGCCTGCAGCAGGTCGTACGCGCCGACCACCGTGCTTGGGCTCACGCCGTGGCGCGTGGCGGCGTCGCGCACCGAAGGCAGCCGGGCGCCCGGGGCCAGCAGGCGCTGCTCGATGCGCTCGGCCAGGCGCGCCGCCAGCTGCTCGGCGAGGCCGGCGCGAGCGCCGCGCAGCGCGCGGGTGAGCGGCAGCTGTATGGTCGTGTTCATGAGTACAGATCCTCGCTCTGTGCCGTAAAGTGTACTGCTGCTGTATTGCTTGCCGCGCCTACACTGCCGCCGACCATGACCTTGCCGATGCCCTGGCCCGAACTCGCGGCGCTGCTCGTCTTTGCCACCGCGATGGCCTTCACGCCGGGGCCCAACACCACGTTGGCGGCGGCCTTGGCGGCCAACCGGGGCTTGCCGCACGCGATGCGCTTCGTCTGCGCCGTGCCGGTGGGCTGGGGCCTGCTGCTCATCGGCTCGGCGCTGGGCCTGGGTGCGCTGCTGGCGGCGGCGCCGGTGCTGCGCGATGCGCTCAAGTTCGCCGGCTTGGCCTACATGCTGTGGCTGGCCTGGAAGCTGGCGCGCAGCGGCACGCTCGGGCAGGCCGATCCGCGCCGCTTCGATGTCGGCTTCGGGCAGGGCGTGCTGCTGCAGTTCATCAACGTCAAGGCCTGGATGAACGCGCTGCTCATCAGCGCCGGCTGGATCACCGTGGCCGATCCGCCCTGGGCCCGTCTGGCACTGGTGCTGCCGCTGATGATGGCCTACGGCTTCGCCAGCAACTTCACCTACGCGCTCGTGGGCCACGCGCTGCGCGGCTGGCTGGCGCAAGGCACGCGGCTGGCGTGGTTCAACCGCGCGCTGTCGGCGGTGCTGGTGGCCACCGCCGTGTGGATGGCCGGGCTGTGAGCCCCCAGGCTCGCGATCGCTCGCCACCCCCCGAGGGGGCTCGCTTCGCTCGGCAAAGCCTGCGCGAGGCGCTGTGAAAGAGCCCACCCACCAGAACGTCACGCGCGGCCTGATGCTCGGCGCGCTCGGCGTGGCCATCTTCGCGATGACGCTGCCGATGACGCGCCTGGCCGTGGGCGACACCAGCGCGCCGCAGCTGCCGCCGGCCTTCGTCACCGCCGGGCGTGCCGCCGTGGCCGGGCTGCTGAGCGTGCTGTACCTGTGGGCCGTGCACGCGCCGCGGCCGGCGCGGCGGCACGGGCCGGCGCTGCTGGTCAGCGGCCTGGGCACGGTGCTGGGGTTTCCGTTCTGCCTGGCGATGGCGCTGCGCGAAGTGGAGGCGATGCACGCGGCGGTGGTCAGCGGCACCATCCCTTTGGCCACGGCGCTGGTGGCAGCGTGGTCGCTGCGCCAGCGGCCCTCGGCCGGCTTCTGGGCCTGCGCGGTGGCGGGCTTCGCGCTGGTGCTGGGTTTTGCCGCCTGGCAGGGCGGCGGGCGGCTGGTGGCGGCCGATGTCTGGCTGCTGGGCGCGGTGCTGTCCACGGCCTTTGGCTACGTGGCCGGCGCGCGTGTGTCGGCCGAGCTGCCGGCGGCGGAGGTGATCGGCTGGATCCTCGTCTTCAGCCTGCCCTTCACCGTGCCCGCGGCGCTGTGGCTGTGGCCGGCCGATGCGGCCGCGGCGCGCCCGTCAGCCTGGCTCGGCTTCGCCTACGTGAGCGTGTTCTCGATGTGGCTGGGCTTTTTCGCCTGGTACCGCGGCCTGGCGCTGGGCGGCGTGGTGCGCGTGAGCCAGGTGCAGCTGCTGCAGCCGTTCCTGGCGCTGCTGTTCGCGGTGCCGGTGCTGGGCGAGCCGCTGGATGCGGCGGCCGTGGTCTGTGCGCTGGCGGTCATCGCCATCGTGTTCATCAGCCGGAAGATGTCGGTGCGAAAGGAGACAGGGACATGAAGACCCTGGGTGTGCTGGGTGGCATGAGCTGGGAGAGCACGGCCGTGTACTACCGCCTCGTCAACCAGGCGGTGGCGGCGCGCAAGGGCGGGCTGCACAGCGCGCCGCTGGTGCTGGCCAGCGTCGACTTCGAGACCATCGCCGAACGCCAGCGCGCGGCCGACTGGCCCGGCGCCGCGGCCTTGCTGGCCCGCGCCGCCAGCGGCCTGCGCTCGGCCGGCGCCGAGGCGCTGCTGATCGCCACCAACACCATGCACAAGGTGGGCGACGAGGTGGCCAAGGCCGCCGGCCTGCCGCTGCTGCACATTGCCGACGCCACCGCCTCGGCCTTGCGCACAGCTGGCGTGAAGCGCGCCGCTTTCCTGGGTACGCGCTTCTCGATGGAAGACCGCGCCATCGTCATCGACCGGCTCGAGCAGCACGGCGCACCCATCCTCGTGCCCGAGGCCGACGACCGCGCGCTGATGCACCACGTCATCTTCGAGGAGCTGTGCCGCGGCATCGTGCGCGACGACACGCGCTCGGCCATCGCCGCGCTCATCGCGCGCCAGGCCGCGCGCGGCGCCGACGCCGTGGTGCTGGGCTGCACCGAGATCGGCCTGCTGATCGACGGCCGCTCGAGCCCCTTGCCCTGTTTCGACACCACCGAGCTGCACGCCGCCGCCGCGGTGGACTGGATGATGGAGAGCCCCCGATGAACACGAGCTGGACCCTGGCGCGCCGCGCCGAACGCCTGAACCCGAGCACCATCCGCGAGCTGCTGAAGCTGACCGAGCGCCCCGGCATCATCAGCCTGGCGGGTGGGCTGCCGAGTGCCGACACCTTCCCGGTGGCCGCGCTGCGCCAGGCCTGCGAGGCGGTGCTGACCGAAGCCCCGCGCGAGGCGCTGCAGTACGCCGCCAGCGAAGGTTACGGCCCGCTGCGCGAATGGGTGGCGGCCGAGCTCGAATCGCAAGGCCTGAGGGCCGACCCGGCGCGCGTGCTCATCACCAGCGGCTCGCAGCAGGGCCTCGATCTCGTCGGCAAGGTGCTGCTCGACGCCGGCAGCGCGGTGGCCGTCGAGTCGCCCACCTACCTGGGTGCGCTGCAGGCATTTGCACCCTACGAGCCGGTGTTCGCGGCGCTGGAGGGCGACGACGAGGGCCCGCTGCCGGCCTCGCTGGCCGCCCAGCGCGGCGCGCGCTTCGCCTACCTGCTGCCGAACTACCAGAACCCCACCGGCCGCTGCCTGAGCGCCCCGCGCCGCGAGGCGCTGGCCGCCGCGGCGCTTGAGGCCGGCTTGCCGGTGGTGGAAGACAACCCCTACGGCGAGCTCTGGTACGACGCGCCACCCCCGCCGCCGATTGCATCGCACCTGGGCGAGCAGGCGCTGGTGCTGGGCTCGTTCTCCAAGGTGCTGGCGCCGGGCCTGCGCCTGGGCTACCTGCTGGCGCCATCGGCGCTGTACCCCAAGCTGCTGCAGGCCAAGCAGGCGGCCGACCTGCACACGCCCACCTTCAACCAGCGCCTCGTGCACCAGGTGCTGGCGACCGGCATGCTGCCGGCGCATGTGGCGGCCACGCGCGAGCGCTACCGCGTGCAGCGCGATGCGATGGCTGCGGCGCTGCTCCAGCACATGCCCGCGGGCGTGCACTGGCAGGTGCCGCAGGGCGGCATGTTCTTCTGGCTCACGCTGCCGGCCGAGATGGACGCGAGCGCGTTGCTGCCGCGAGCCGTGGCCGCGGGCGTGGCCTTCGTGCCGGGCACCACCTTTTTTCCGCAGGGTGGGCACGCGCACACGCTGCGCCTGAGCTTCGTCACCGTGCCGCCGGCACGCATCGCCGAAGGCATTGCGGCGCTCGGCAGCGTGCTGCGCGCGGCCTGAACGAGGACCGACCATGCAACGACGTTTCCATCAACTCGACGTGTTCAGCGCCCAAGCGCTGAAGGGCAACCCGCTGGCCGTGGTGCACGCCGCCGCGGGCCTGAGCGATGCGGCCATGGCCGCCTTCGCGCGCTGGACGAACCTGTCCGAGACCACCTTCCTGCTGCCCCCTTCTGACGCCGCCGCCGCGGCAGCCGACTACCGCGTGCGCATCTTCACCCCCGGTGGCGAGCTGCCGTTTGCCGGCCACCCGACGCTGGGCAGTTGCGCCGCCTGGCTGGCCGCCGGTGGCGTGCCGAAGCAGGCCGGCGTGGTGGTGCAGGAGTGCGGCGTCGGCCTCGTTCGCATCCGCCGCGACGGCACGCGCCTGGCGTTTGCGGCGCCACCGCTCAAGCGCACCGGCCCGCTCGACGAGGCGCTGCTCGAGCGCATCGCCGCCGGCATCGGCGTGGCGCGCGAGGCGCTGGTGCAGCACCAGTGGGTCGACAACGGCCCGGGCTGGTGCGCGGTGATGCTGTCGAGCGCAGCCGAGGTGCTGGCGGTGAAGCCCGACTGGGCGCGCCTGGGCGACATCAAGCTCGGCCTGGTGGCGCCGCAGCCCGCGGGCGCCGACACGCAGTTCGAGGTGCGCGCCTTCGTGCCCACGCTGGGCGTGCCCGAAGACCCGGTGACCGGCAGCCTGAACGCGGGTCTGGCGCAATG